>QKIO01000248.1 GCA_003251015.1 Bacteroidales bacterium | reverse complement strand
AATTTTACCATCAACAGGCATGTATAAATCCGAAACGGTTTTAACGGCCTCAATGGTTCCAAAAACGGCTTCTTTTTCTAAAGACTCGCCAAGCGTTTCGATCTCCACAAACACAATATCTCCTAACTCGCTTTGCGCAAATTCGGTAACACCTACAACGGCAACATCTCCCTCTATCTTAACCCACTCGTGATCCTTTGTAAACTTTAGTTTTTCTGGAATAGTCATATTTGATATTTTTAATTAAGTCAAAAGTAAAAAAGATAACTCACACTAGCGTTAAGTCTATCAATAAATAACAAGAATTAATAAATAATTGACAAAAAAGTAAGAAGCCCCATCAAAAAATGAGCGTTTGAATAAGAACCAGAACAACATTATTAACCAATAAGCACATACGAACCATTAAGCACAAACACACTAAACTATTTCAATTTTAACCCAAGCAAACACTCCATAAAAAAGAACAAAACGAAAGAAAAAGTGTATATTCCCTATCAAATATAAAATAATCACATCAACAAAAGAATATGAAAGACCAAAAAGCAATACTAACAAAATGCCTGCTCAACGATAGACCCGCATTTGTAATAGCAGGCAACGATGCTTGCGCGGTAGAAGCAATGGAAGCCTATTATCGTATCGCCAAAGAAAAAGGCTGTAACCAAGCATTTTTGGATGATATGAAATTAGTTATTAAAGAAATGGCCCAATTTCAAAAAGATGAACCCGAACAAGTAAAGCTTCCTGATTAGGAAGCTTTTTTGTTAAACCAAGATAATGATTTGTATGAGTAAATCTATTGTGCTAATGAGAAACGGAAGCTAACCCCCACATTTGAAGTGGTGACAGGATAAGCCAATGAAATATAAGGCGTATTAATATTAGTATCGTAGAATAACTGCATGTTAAAACGATCGCTCAACGCATAATCGGCAGTAAATTTCCAAGTAATCACATTACGCCCAGAGGTAAGCTGGTTATACCCTTCCTGAATTTTACGGATGATACTAATATCATCACGCCATGAGAAATCGAAACGTAGATTTAAATCGTTACTCAAGGACTTTTGTTTTCCACCTTTACCAAAGATCAGATTCATCTTATCGAAGCGATACCCAAAACCAACAACCCACTCGTTATTATAGTTCTCTATCAATTGATTATTACCCATACTCATATTAATAGTACGCGACTTTTTATAATCTAAACGAGTAGTGAAGTTATTGATCCAATTAACATTAAGACCAACTAAAGGCGCAAATTGATCGGCAACAGTAATTGCAGCAATATCATAGACAAAATCGGCTTGGTTATTTGGTAACACCCGAGTTACATAAGCACCCATATTATATGATGAACGATAAGCATGAGTGATGCTAAATGTTTTCATCAGACTCTTAAAGGCTTGTATCTTAGCCAATTCATCATAAGTCACTCGCCAATTAGGCGTCATCTCAGTCCAACTAGGGAAATCATCGGTAAATACAGCGTTGGGACTAGTACCTGAATAAGCCGATAATAAGGAAGGAATTAGTACCTCTTGAGAATTCACGTCATACACAACACCTTCCTCAACCAACAAACGATCAGCCACAACTTGCCTATTTGCTAAAAACTGGGCATACGTGGGCGAACTTAAGGCTCCAGTGCGTTCCACATTGGTAAACATGGTACGCCACATATTGTAAGACATGGAGAAAGCACCACGTTCACTTTGACTTGTTGGCGTATTTGAACCACCAGTGTAGTATTCACTCAGGTTACGCGAGAAACTGCGGTCGGCAGTTAAATCAATACGTAATCCTTTAATGGGTTCGAGGGTTGTTTTTAAGGACAAATCCTCCTTATAAGTCATCAAATAAGGATTAACCATATTGGGGTCAGTCGTTAACCATCCGTTATTGGCAGCGTCAATAGCAAAATTACGATCTTGAATCCCCAGAATAAAAGGCACACCTGGAGCTGAGAAACTATTGGTAGTACCCATTGCATCAGCACCTTGATTATAACCAGGAAGAATAGTTCCCGTGTTTTGAGAATACGAAATCGTTAGATTTTTAACCGATGTTAAAATGAGGGATGAGTAATCGAGCACCAGGGTAAGTGGTGAATTATCGTCTTCAACGGTTCCGGTAGCCATAATACGTCCCCCTTCGGCGGATTCTTCTGGCACAAACTCTAGCTTGTTGGTATTGATAACCGTTATAGCCCCTTTAACAGGTTTTCCTTTATTATCAAACGCACGTACAGAGACATCCTTAGATTTTAGTTTATGATTAACCACATACGGCTTGCCAGCCACAAAATTTATATTTGTATCGTTAAAACGTGCAGTTTGTGTAGCTCCAGCGTTATTTGGTTTTGAAGACCCGTATTTAGTATCTAAAGCCTTAAAGTAAGGTACCTTCTTATATAAGGTAGCAAAGTTTAATTGCCCATTACCCATAACCGTATTTGAATTACGGATGGTATTCCCGAAGTCTGGTACATCAGCCTGTCCTGATCGAGCCTCAGGCTTAGCATCCCATTGATACATGGCACGATAGGTAGCATTGGCGCTAGTCCAATCTAATAATGGCACTTTGTTAATAGGAATCGCATACGACACATCAAAACTATGCTGATAGGTAGTGATACGACCAAAACTCATGATATTAGAAACCACTTCATCTCTCCACTCGTAATACTTATCTTTATCTGCATTTTTATCCACCGCTCCCTCTGGTTCATCAATACGGGCATTAGTTACCGCCCTAAAATTAAGTTTTAAGGCTTTGGTGATATTATAACGCATATCAAAGTAACGATTCCAATCAAAGCTTTTAGACACCGAAAGTGAAGGCTTATAGGCAGTGCCTGCGGTGTTACGTAATTGCATTTCTTGATACTGCCGATCAAACTCCCAACGATACGACACTTGACTAGGTAAATAATAAAAGTTAAAATCTTTTATCAGCGCCAAATTCTTAGATTCAATACCTTTAAAAGGCTCTACGGGTTTGGTGCGCACATTATAACTATAGCCCAATATAGCACGGTGATTTTCATCCGAATTATGATCAATCTTGACATCACGTCGATTGGTTGAGTTGTATGAATAAGTCGCTGCCAAGTTAGTAGGGCTATAAAAAGCCACCTTATCGCTTTTAGGCACCAAACGCACATTGGTAAAGTTGATACTCTTGCGAGTAACCACACTTTGCGACAATTCATTAATACGATCTCTATCGGCCTGTGAGGATGCATTATCTAACGCAATATCTAATGGAATATCAGGATCTAATGGGTAATACTTTGGAGTAGAAACCGACTCGGACAAACCTAAATACATAGGAATACTTAATGGCGACTCAGCCCCAGTAAATTTACCCAGTTCAAGATTAGTAGCAATGTCATATTGTTGAAATTCTTCTTGACTACGTTCTTGTACACTTTGCTCAATGCCACCAAAACCCACAGTACTCATTTTACCTGCTACCGAGATATTACCCAAATCGGCTAATTTAACCGTCACACGGGCATTGGCAGCCCATCCACCTTTCTCATCAAAATCAGTCAGACGAAGTTCATTCATCCACACTTCCACCGATTTTTGACGACTACCTCTAGTGCGAACCCCCATGGTGATGGTACGTACATTACTAAGGTTTGGATTACCCTTAACCTTAGCGTAATTATTTGGTTTATCGGGGTCGGGATACGTTTTAACGCTAGACATTGATATACTAGGATCACTCCTTTTGTCATCGTTACGCTTTAGTTTTATAGTTTGAAATAAATCTAAAGGAATATCAAACTCATTTTGAGATGGCCAAACAATGTAACGATCCTGCTCACTGTCATCGCTATAGTTCCCCTCAGGGGTTAGCTTTAACGGTATTTCGTATTCGTAATAGTTATCTACATAGTCAGAGCCTAAACGAATAAAGGCCACCATTTCATTATCTAATAAATCTTTTCCTTCAATGGCTTCGGCATGTACAAACATTTTTAGGCGTTTATACTGACGCATATCCATATTGGTGGTTTTATATACAGCACGTGCATCACCCCCTGCCAAATCTTTAACCTTTAACAAAAGAGATTGCTCATTTAACTTACGTAGCTGAGGGTTAGCAGGGTCAACCACACGATCGATACCTGGAGGCAGAATATAGTTAACTGGACTTTTTTGTCCATTCTCTTCAATATTAACAGCCGACACTTCAAACACAGTCGTTGGGTTAGGCGTCACTTTATCAGTCACTTCATTTAAAGACTCTTTAAATTTACGCCAATCGCCTTTTACAAGATCTAAGGTTGCCAAACGAACAACGGTAGTCTCTGAAAAACCACGCATGAATAGACGCATAAAACGCACACTGCGTAAGTCACTAATGGTACCAACACGTGATGTAGGTGATTGAATTGGAATACGGAACAAATACCAATTGGCCATAACCCCATTATTATCGGGGATGGTCCCTTTACGACTATCAACAATGTATGGATTGTCTCCTACAGACATGGTAGACTTAGATAAATCCACTTTATACTGGTAGTAACTTTCGTTTTCGCTAAGTGTATTATCTAGGTTAATGTCTTCTCCATCAGGCAAGGAAGTAGATGCAGTTGAATAACTTTCGCCAGAATATTGTGATGGTTTAGAGTTACCCTCAGGGTTATTAAAACGACGATAACGTTCCAAAATGCCTGCTTGTTGAGAATCAAAATCAGAACCTCTGAAATAACGAAAATCATCTGACGAAGGGTCATTTTTGATCAAGTCTTTAGCAGCTTGACTCAACGAGGACATTTCATCAATTTTAGTGATAAACGGATAAGACCCTTTATTATAAAAATCCCTCTCTGTATCCGAATTCATACCATCCAATCCCACATCTTGTGCCAGACGGGCATTATCATCGGTACTAAATCCATTTACTAAATTTTGTTTGATGGATACATACCCCCAGTCGGTAGTTGCCACATCTTGAGGTTCGCCAGGCCCAGGCAAACCTTGTTCGAATGATTTACGCGAGTCACGTAAAATATCTTCCGACACATTACCAAGGTTAAAATAGATGCTACCCGTATTATCCTGACCATTGGTATCATATACATAAGGATCCATCATCCAAAACTCGATATATTCGATATTGGCTGCTTCAAAATCGTTAACATCAATTTTACGCATCATCCCACCCCAACGAGAAGTTGGATCTTTTAACGCGCCATTATCATCAATACCTGCAGATAGTTTAATACCTTCATTTAACACCCCATTATCACCAGCATCAAAATTATAAGGCCCTCTCTCCTGTGGATAAAAAGCCAAGTTTAATACGCTAATATTGGTAGGCTCTCCATAAGCAGTTTGTCTATTAGGAAAAAGCTCAGACTCAAATACCTCACGCACAAAATGATTTTTCTTCTCGTCTTCGTTATTTTTTAAGTGAGAAGGCGTACGTGTATCGTTACGTAAAAACAAAGGATCGATGGAATACCAAGCCAAGCGAGCACGGTTAACCCCTCCCAAACGATTATCAATCAAATCGCCTTCTTTAAATATAGATTGGCCTTGAGGCGTACTTGCCAATTGCCATGCCTGCCAGTTACGCATGTCGTAAGAGATGCTGGTTCCCTCAAAATCATCTAAATATGAAGTACCAGTTTCATCAATGACGCTTGGATGACCTGGAATAATCTGGGCAAACTCACCCTCAAAAGTGATGCTCGAAGCTTCCTTGGTTTGCAAAATAGGCAACCAATCAATGGCTTGAGTTATGGCGTTAGACTCTTTAAAATAAGACGTGTTTAAACCCCAAATGGTATTTGAAATAGGCTCATCACCAATATTAACTTTTTGTGTCAAAGGACGCTCATTCAAATGCATGATGGTACCACCCAAATTAAAGTTTTTGTTAAACTCATAATTCAAGTGAGCCCCTGTAAGGGTTTTGGTTTGTAGGTTAAAGAGAGACTGATTTTCGAGAGAGACCTGAATTGGAGTCCCCGAATTTAAATACCCTTGGTTAATAATACGAACGCGTCCTAAGGTATAATCCACCGTATAATCCACGTTCTCAACCAAACGAATACCACCAGCCGTTACAATCACAGACCCATCGGGGATGTTCATGGCATTTAGGGATATTTCTGAGCCCGACTTAGATTTGAATTTACCTTTTAACTTATACTTATTATGAGAAGCATCTTCTTCCGCTTTCACCTGAGTGCTATCGTATAAAGTACGGAATTCATATTTTTTAATGAGGTCTTTATTCCCATCAAATTTAGCCGCCATATTTTTACCAAAAGGCTCTAACACGGGGAAAATAATACGCCCATTGCTGGTGCGGATGGTGGTATTATCAATAAAGTCAAAGATACCATCGCCATCGGTTTGATAATCGTTACGATCGTTCAGGTTATCTAAATTCATTAAACGAATAAACAATTGACCATTCACCTTTTCACCCGCCATATTGGTTTGAGGTCCTTCCGAAAGGTAGTTTATATCACTCCCAGTACTATCGTTGGCATAAGTTACATCTAAAACAAAATCCTCTCTATTAACTTGATAGGCATTAATAGAATAGATGTTTTTCATCATCAACCCCCAAGTGTTTATATTTGGCGATAAATTAGTTCCTTTAATAAGCTTCAGAATAAGTGCCTTTTCTGAATCATTGGTTTGATCGTTAGAAAACTCTCCCACACGATAGGTCTGCCCCGACTCTGTGTATTCGTAAGCTATGGCTAATACCTCGTCTGAGTTTAAAGCTGAGTTAAGTGAGATGTAACCCAAAGCGGTATTTATGGTATATTCAGACTCGGTAAGTTTACGTGCATTCTCCAGTTTTTCATAATCCTCAGCATTTCGAAAACCTTGTCCGTATAATGGGTTTAAGGTACTGGTAACTTTATTGATATCTCTAACTTCTTTGTAAGCCCCCTCGGTCATGTTGAAGTAAAGTGTGTTGGCATCATTAGAAGGAACACTTCCGTTTTTACCTCCCCAAAGGGTATTATCAGTATTCTGTAGATTCTCACCCAAATCCATAAAAGCCACCACATTACGAGATTGAGTATTATCACTGCGTGTATTCGTCACCCACACTTCTACGCGGGTAATATTATAAGTTGATAATACCAAAGGTAGTTGTGATAAAGACTGGTCGTAACGTTCCTTAAAGTAATGACTTAAGAAGAAGTTTCTATTTTTATCGTATTGATCGGCTCTAATCTCAAATTCCTGAGTCTCAGCACCACCTTCTACGTTTAATACTTTTGTTTCGCCCCGTTGTTGAGAGAATACACTAGTCACCGATAACTTACCGAACTGCATTTCTGTTTTAACCCCAAAAAGACTCTGGCTACCAGTGATCAGTGTCCCAGGAAGCGGCATGGTAATATTACCCGCTTCTACTTTTTTAAGGATGTCGTCTTCGCCCCCCTCATATTCTAAGTTCACTTGATTTTCGAAATCAAAGGTCGCCTCAGTATTGTAATTAACCCCTAACTTTAAACGCTCGCCAATGGTACCATTCACATTCATTTGTATCTTCTCCTGAAAATCGAAGGTGGTTGTAGAGCGCAGTTTCTCTTGTAAGGTGGGGTTATCAATCTTGGTATGCTGAACGCCCACGCGCAATTCAGCCATTCCTTGTAATTTGATGTTTATTTCGTCACTTCCAAAAATGCCTTCAAACAAATCACCCCCCACATGCCAAGTAGGATTGAGAATAGAGAATTCCTTCTCGCTATAAGGCGCTGATTCTTGTTGTTTTTGACGCCAGTACGACATCACCGAACGGCGACTATCTTGATTACGAAATTCGTCAAGCGACATGGTATACGGCAAACGCACATCCATATCACCCACTTTACGGTAAACAGTTACATTACCCGTTTGATAATCATATTCGGTACGGTAATCTAAATTTTCAGGATCGGCTAAGTCTAAACCAGTTTCAGTTTGTTCGTCGAGCAAGGGAACACCCGTTTCGTCTTTTATTTTGTACTTTAAATTGGCTGGAGGCGTTGACTCAAGGCTGTCTGGCTCCATCTGAAAAACTTCAGCCATACCAGAGTGTTGCACCATCTCAATAAAAGGTGCCGCATTTGCCACCATCCATAACAGGGTGGTAGCAAAAATAATAAGAATGCTATTTCGGAGAAGCTTTTTCAAATGTGATGGATACCTAAGTCTTAAATCATTTTTAAAGCCTGCTTGATGACTTCTTCCACCTTAGCATCGGGAGATTGACTCACGATTTTATCGATGGCTTTCTGTGCACTATTTTTTGCAAAGCCTAACATTACTAATGCAGATAACGCTTCTTCGCGGATTGTATTGTCCTGAATAGCGAATAAATTTGTATCACCGGGTTCTTTTTCCAACTTATCTTTTAAGTCGATGATGACCCGTTGGGCTGTTTTTAACCCAATGCCTTTGACCCCTTTGAGCATGTTAACATTACCATGGATAATGGCGGAGCGTATTTCTTCGGGCGATAAAGAAGACAACATCATACGTGCGGTATTAGCACCTATGCCCGAAACAGATATTAAATGACGAAATAAATCACGTTCGTAGGCTTCCATAAACCCATACAACACAAACGCATCTTCACGTATGCTCTCATAAATATAAAGTTTAGCCTCTTTTTTGCCTTCTAACAAGGCATACGTATGAAGTGATATTTGAAGCAAATAACCCAAGCCATTGATATCAACTACCACATGAGCTGGACTCGTTTCTTCTATTTTACCTTTTATATATTCGTACATTGAAATGCTTAGATTTAATAATTGTAAACAACAAGCTTATTTTTCTGAAGTGTTAATGGGATTCCAGCCTTGCGCTTGAAGTTCCACCTCTTGGTCGGCATTGGTTATCAAATAACAACCTTTGTCGATGGACGTCATATGTCCCACCACAAAAACATCTAAGTCAGACTGAGCTGTAAACTTCTCGTAGTCGTGCACACTGATGGTGAACAACAACTCGTAATCCTCGCCACCATTAAGAGCTGCAACAATAGGGTTGATACCCATCTCCTCGGCCAACTGAGTGGTTTGTGGATGAATAGGTAGTTTATCTTCATATATGCGACACCCCATGGT
>QKIO01000071.1 GCA_003251015.1 Bacteroidales bacterium | reverse complement strand
TATTACGTCAGACCGCAACAACAAACTATTAATGGTGGTAAACGGCATTGTGGTAAACCAAAAAGCTCACAACGGCGTAGTTACCGAACTTGAAGATTGGGACATGGAAGATATCCAACGCATTGAAATCATTCGAGGACCAGGGTCTGTAACTTATGGACCTGGCGCAATTGCAGGTGTGATAAACATTGTAACCAAAAGTGCTGGTGACTTAGAAGGTTTTAAGGCCACGGCCAATTATGTAAGTGGCTACAACAATAAAACAGCAACGGTATCCTATGGCTTTAAAGGCAATAAAGTTAGTGGTTATTTCCATGGAGGCATTGCAGCAACAGAGGGATTAATACCAGATGGGTATGCTATTTATAACAACAAAATAGGAGCTCGTCAAGATTCAGCAACTTTAGACCCTGCTTTTGCAGCACCCGCCTCAACATACATGAAAGACTTTAATAATCAACCACAATTAAAGTTTTTAGCAAGCCTTAAATTCTTTGATGAGAATACATTTACGGCTCGCTACAATAAATCGGGTTCAACCATAGGAGGTTATAAAGATGCTCAATCTAAACCTCTCTTAGGTTATGATAATAATGCAGCACCGATATATGGAGATTATGAAGACCGTGCCTACCAAAGCTCACAACAACTTCTTATTAGTTTAAAAAACAATCATGAATTTTCTGGAACTAACTTTAGTCTAGAATCAGAAGTGGTCTACTTAGGGTCAGACTATATTCGTACTCGCTTTACTACAAATACCTATGGCGATATGATAAGATATAACCCAGACACGCGTAGAAACGAATTAGTAGGCAAAAGTGTTGACGTTTTTAACGCAGCAAATAGATATTACGACGCCAATAGCTTTGACAACCCATTAAACTTAAATCAAAACTATTCAGAAAACACGGCTTTAGCAAAAACCATGGGATTGTATAAGTTTAATGAAAAATATAAAATTGCTGCTGGTGCTGAGCTTTCTACCTCACATTTTGGAACTGGTTGGGGTGACAATGCGCAAGACCTAAGATTAGGAGATGCTCAAAACATCATCAATGGAGATGATTCTTATTCCATGGGTTATGATTATTACACCAGTCCATTTATTAATCCAGATGGCAAAGAAGGTGTAAATTACTTTTATGTTGGCAACGGATGGAACACCTCAGACCTTGGTTTTGTTGCCGAAGCAAATTTAGCTTTTCACCCATTATTTAACTTGATTATTTCGGGAAGAGCTGATAAAAACACTTATTCTGATTGGTTGTATTCACCACGTGTGGCAATAGTAACAGAAATTAACAAATCGAATACAGTAAAACTCGTTGTTCAACAGTCTAATAAAACAAATACTGCTGAACAGATGTATATTAAAAACAAAAAAAACGAGATACAAGATGTGGAAACCTTATCTAATATTGAGTTGATTTATACAACACTTATTGGGAATCATTCGATGTTTAATATTTCGAGTTATTACAACCAACAAAACGCCATTGGTTGGAGTAATACCTCAATTGCCACTTTGCCTGTGGCTAGTGTTGAGTTAGGAGGAGTTGAATTAGACTATAGGATACAACTACCTAGTTTTAGAGGTGGAATAAACCATGCCTACACCAAACAGTTAGACTACAAATTGAAAGATAATGTTAGAAGTAGTATTCTCTCAAATAGCGAATTTTACGTTTATGACGAAACTGGTTTATTGCACAACATTGGCAGTGGAAGTGATTTAGTAGGCATTGCAAACAACACAACCAAACTATATTTAGACAAGTATTTTAAGGATAAAACCATGGTGTTGCACACCGAACTAGCTGCATTTTGGGGCTTTGAGGGAAGCAAACAAGCCCAATATGTTGCTGAGGAGTTAGCTACATATAAGGCTGCAGGAAACGTAAACCAAGCCGTATTTGAAAGTTCTGTTAACGATCATAATTTTTTTGGCAATAGTTACTTTTGGAACGCGACCTTCTCTGCTAAAATATATAAAGGAACCACATTAATGGTGGGTGTTCAGAATATCTTAGGCGGAGAAGCAGCACGTATTGATGATCACATAAGTCCGCTTAGCTACAACTACAATCCCAATCCAGCGGCAAATAACAATAACGGCACTTACAACAACCGCTCTAACGTGTTTTACGAGCCTCGTACCTACTCTATAAAATTGACTTATACACTATAAATTAAGTCACATTAAAAAAAGCCTCCTAAGTACGATACTTAGGAGGCTTTTTTTATCTCTTAATAAAAGAGACAAAACACATCAAAGAACTACTTTTCAAATAATTCAGGCTTGAGTTGATTTTTAATGATTGGATATTGTTCGCAAATGGTGGTATAGGACGCCAATTCAAAATCCTCAAAATCAAAACCTGGAGCCACCGCGCAACTCACTAAAGAAAACCCATAATGCGACTTTATTTCCGCAGCAAACCAGCTATTTTCAGGCACTGCATATTGCAACACACCTTCTTCTTTATCTGATAGTTCAACCACAGAATACAAACCGTCGGATGAGATAACATGAATTAACAACGGAAAACCTTTATGAAAATACCACACCTCAGGTGATTGAATGCGATGATAAGCAGAACATTGCCCATGAGTTAATAAATAATAAATGGATGTCAAGGCATTTCTATCGCCACTAAACACGCCCGACAAACCCAATTTAGAAAGTTTCATGGATGAACGGTACACTTCTTTGTACCAGCCACCTTCGGGATGAGGCATCAAATCCAACCGCTGAATCAATTGACCTACCTCACGGCTCACAAACTGAGTAGGTACCGTTAAGTGATTATTATCTCCAAAGGCCTGCAAGAGAGCTTGTGCCTCGGCTAGTTTATCTTCCCAATGTTTCACGGAGTTTTGCCCAATGACATCGGTCACACATTTAACGCCTACAAAAGGGATCTGGTGCGTACGGCATACGCGAGCTACAGCAAACGACTCCATATCAAACACATCGCCAGTACCATCACTACTAGTTAAAAACGAATCGCCTGTATTACAAACACTATCAAAAGTCCAATTCTTAAAAAACCCAGAACTCACAACCTCATCAGAAAAATCCTCTTCACAAGGGATACCAAAGGCAGCGAGTTTTTCCATGTCGCGGTCTATAAATTTAGAACACAAATGGATAGAACCCACTTCGTAATTTACAGTACCCGCAGTACCTATGTTAATCACCACATCGGGATGATAAGCCATAATGGCTTTCTCCACGGCAATGGCTGCAGGAACCTTGCCTATACCCGTGCAGCAGTATTGAAACGTACAATGAGGCATATTTAAATGAACCCGCTCTGGCTCTACGGCATATACTATTAAGACATTTAACATGGCTTTTGTTTATGGTTGATGTATTATTGAACTTCTAAAGCCCCTTTCTCAGGACAATAAATAAAGCTTTGAGATTAAAAATACAAGTCGCGAGCACCGCCTTTGATCTTGGCTAAACGATCTATTAACTTGGATTTAAACTTCTCGTCCTCGTAGTTAGCCAAGTTATCTTCTATCAATTTATATCCTTTAACTTTATCATCTGGCGAAGCATAGTCCTCGAGGTATTCGGCCATGGTAAGTAAGGCGTTGGGCTGACAAAATCGTTTAATAAAACCTGGTACCGAAAACTCCATAAAATGTTCACCTGTTCTATTCTGACGATAACAAGCCGTACAAAATGAAGGAATATAACCTTTACCAACTAACTCCATCATCACCTCGTTGAGCGAACGATTATCGCTTATCTCAAATTGTTCATGATCTAAGTCCTGTTCTTCTTTATGAGAGGTATAACCTTTCATTTCGATATTAGTACCACCATCAATTTGAGAAATACCAAATTCTAATATCTCAGATCGAATGTGCGCAGGTTCACGCGCCGTAAGTATCAAACCAGTGTAAGGCACTGCCAAACGTAATATGGCCACCAATTTCGTAAAGTCGGCATCACTGACGGCATATTTTTTATCCACCTCAAAGCCAGAAGCCGACTGAATACGTGGAAACGAAATGGTATGAGGCCCTACTTTATAAACCGCCTCAAAATGATTGACATGACGAAGTAAACCCATCACCTCAAAACGCCAATCGTACAATCCCAACAAAGCACCAATACCCACATCGTCAATGCCACCTTCCATGGCTCTATCCAAGCCCGTTAAACGCCAGTCGTAATATTTTTTTGTGCCAGCCAAATGCACCTTCTCGTAGGTTTCTTTGTGATACGTCTCTTGAAAAATCTGATAGGTGCCAATACCCGATTCTTTTACAATTTTATAACCTTCCACATCTAAGGGAGCAGCATTGATATTTACGCGACGTATCTCCCCGTTTTTAGATTTCACCTCATACACCATCTTCACCGAATCGGCAATGAATTGAGCGTCGTAACGGGGATGTTCACCATACACCAGTATCAATCGCTTATGCCCAGCATCTTCTAACGCCACCACTTGATCAATCACATCTTGTTTGCCTAGAGTCAGGCGAGCTTGCTTTTTATTGGTAGACCTAAAACCACAATACGTACAGTCGTTAACACATAGATTTCCAACATACAAGGGTGCAAACAAGACAATACGTTTACCATACACCCGTTCTTTCAACTCACGAGCAGCGGCTTTAATTTCTTCCACCAAAACGATATCGGTGGTATTAACCAAAATGGCCGTTTCGTGTAACGAAAGGCGTTTTTTATCTAATCCTTTGGCTATTACAGCACGCACCTGTTCTGGCGATGGTGCATTATTGGCATTTAGGATATCCCATATTTCATCAGAGTCAATAAATGGCTCCATTGGTTTATCCGCTATTTTATACTGTTGGGGATTGTAAACTATCGACATATTTTGGCTTTTACCCTTGCAAACATCCTTAAATAAACAAAATGCAAAATTAGGATTATTTCAGCAATTAAGGCAAGATAATACTTAATTAGTAGGGATGGCATTAACATCTACCCACAAAAACAAGGTATTTTACAGTAAAAAGCCGTCTCAAACACTCTTGAGACGGCTTATTAAACAAGCTCTATTCCTTAATTACGAATTATATTCAGCAATAATTCCTTTTACATCATCAGCAGTCACGCGGCCATATACTTTCTCGCCAACGGTAACCACAGGTGCTAATCCACAAGCACCAACACAACGTAGGCAGCTCACCGAATACTTACCATCAGGAGTGGTCTCACCCACTTTAACATTTAACAAACGTTTGAATTCGTCCAACACCTTTTCGGCACCACGCACGTAACAAGCTGTTCCCATACAAATAGAAATAGGAAACTCACCCTTGGGTGTCATTGAGAAAAACGAATAAAAAGTAACTACACCATATACGTGCGCCAATGGAAGATTTAACTCATTAGCCACTAATTCTTGCACTTCGGCAGGCAGGTAACCAAATAACCCTTGGGCAGCATGTAACACATTAATGAGTTCGCTTCCTTGATGGTCGAACTGCTTGCATACCTCCTTAAGCTCTTCAACCTTATGTGCCGGTAATTTTATATTAGCCATTTTGTTCTATTTTATTTAGTATTGAGATATAAATAAAGCAATAAGGACATCGATAAAACGACGTTTCCTTACCACTTCATTCTAGTATCTACACTTTTTTAAAGCTCACTTTTCTTTTGCTTGTTATAGTAATGTGTGTGTAAAAGCTCGTGTGATTTATGACCACAAGGCTCACCTAAGAACTCAGCATATAACTTTTTGATATCTGGATTCTCATGAGATTTACGAATCACTTTCTTCTCATCTTCACTATAGATAGCCGCTTGACGCTTTTTAAGCACCTCTATTTTGCCATGATGATAAGGTTGACCACCTCCCCCAATACATCCACCAGGACAAGCCATGATTTCGATGGCATGGAATTGAGACTTACCAGCTCTGATATCTTCCAATAACTTCCGTGCGTTACCTAAACCGTGAGCAATACCAATATTAATAGGTAAGCCATCAAAGTCTATCGTTGCAGAACGAATGCCTTCCATACCTCTTAGTTCTTTAAAATCAACTCTCTCAAGAGTTTTCTTAGTATGAACTTCGTAAGCAGTACGCACAGCAGCTTCAATCACACCACCTGTAGTACCAAATATTACAGAAGCACCTGTTGACTCACCCATTGGTTTATCAAATTCATCCTCCTCCAAGGCATCAAAGTTGATGTTAAAGTTTTTAATCATTTGTGCCAACTCACGAGTAGAAATAGATAAATCCACATCAGGATTACCGTCTACCTTAAACTCATCGCGAGAACATTCGTATTTCTTAGCCAAACAAGGCATCACCGAAACCACAACCATATCTTCACGTTTGATGCCTAACTTATCGGCAAAATACGTTTTGGCAATGGCACCAAACATCTGTTGTGGTGATTTCGCAGTAGATGGAATATCTAACATATCAGGAAACTGATGCTCGAAGAAACTCACCCACCCTGGACAACAAGACGTCAACATAGGTAGTTTAACATCCTTATCACCAGCCAAATGTTTTCCTAAACGACCTAACAACTCAGTACCTTCTTCCATAATGGTAAGATCGGCCGCAAAATCGGTATCAAACACATAGTTAAAACCTATTTTACGAAGTGCCGAAACCATTTTGCCTGTTACCAAAGTACCAGCAGGCATACCAAACTCCTCACCTAAAGCAGCACGCACAGCAGGTGCCGTGTTTACAATAACGGTTTTTGTTGGATTAACAATGGCATCCATCACCTCACGAGTGCTATCACGCTCTGTTAACGCCCCTGTAGGACAAACAGCCACGCACTGGCCACAGAAAGTACATGACGAATGGTCTAAGTCCATTTCAAAAGCTGTAGCTACAACCGATTCAAAACCACGATTGATGGCAGAAAGCACACCTACCGTTTGCACCTCAGTACAGGCTGTTTCGCAACGGCGACACATGATACATTTGTCCATTTCACGAATGATAGCTGGCGACTGATCACTCTTATAATGAGACTGCTCACCTTTGTAAGCGATATCTCTAATACCTAATTTCTGAGCTAACGATTGTAATTCGCAATTACCCGATTTAGCACAAACTAAACACTCAAAAGGGTGATCAGATAGAATCAATTCCATAACTGTCCGACGTGCATTGACCACACGTACCGAATGGGTATTGATATTCATACCTGCAGTACATTCCGACTTACAAGCAGGCGCCAAGTTACGACGTCCTTCAACTTCTACCACACACACTCGACATCCGCCCGGTTTGTTTTCAAAATTGGTATCTTCCAACTTCATATAACAAAGTGTTGGGATATCAATTCCAATGGTTTTAGCAGCTTCTAAGATGGTAGTTCCTTTTTCAACAACTACCTCTTTATTATCTATGATTAATTGAACGGTTTCCATTCTATATTAATTTTCTGTTCTAAAAATACGACCTATTGTATACTGATTGCCTTAAACTTACACTTATCCATACAAGCGCCACATTTAATACATAACTCTTGGTTAATTAAGTGAACTTGTTTTTTCTCGCCAGCAATGGCATCTACCGGACAAACGCGTGAACATAAGGTACAACCCACACATAAATCTTCGGTGATAACATATTGCATCAACGATTTACACTGACCTGCACGGCATTTCTTATCTTTCACATGCTCATTGTATTCATCTTGGAAGTTTTCGAGTGTTGATAAGACTGGGTTTGGCGATGTTTGACCTAAACCACATAACGATGTATCTTTTATCACGTAAGCCAAATTACGCAAGCGAGTTAAATCGGCCTCGGTACCTTTACCTTCCGAAATGGTTTCTAACATCTCATATAAACGTTTGTTACCAATACGACAAGGGGCACACTTACCACATGATTCCTCTACGGTAAATTCTAAATAGAACTTAGCCATAGACACCATACAATCGTCCTCATCCATTACAATCATGCCACCCGAGCCCATCATCGAACCATGAGCCAACAAGTTATCGTAGTCGATAGGTATATCTAAGTGTTTTTCAGTTAAGCAACCGCCAGAAGGGCCTCCTGTTTGAACAGCCTTAAATTTCTTACCATCTTTAATACCGCCACCAATTTCAAAAATCACTTCACGTAGTGTAATACCCATAGGCACTTCAATTAAACCTACGTTATTAACTTTTCCTGCAAGGGCAAATACCTTTGTACCTTTACTCTTTTCAGTACCGATACTGCTAAACCAAGCCGAACCTTCCAATAAGATAACAGGTATGTTGGCATACGTTTCAACGTTATTTACGTTGGTAGGCATTCCTTTGTAACCACTTTCTGATGGGAATGGTGGCTTAACGGTAGGCTCTCCACGGTTACCTTCCATTGAGTGAATCAACGATGTTTCTTCACCACACACAAAGGCTCCAGCTCCGTAACGTATCTCCACATCAAAATCGAAACCAGTACCCATGATATTATTTCCTAACAAACCATATTCACGTGCTTGGTTGATGGCAATTTTCAAACGGGTAATTGCTAGTGGATACTCCGCACGAATGTAGATTAACCCTTTGCTAGCACCTGTACAATACCCATTAATCGCCATGGCCTCTAATACCGCGTGAGGATCACCTTCTAAGATAGAACGATCCATAAATGCCCCTGGATCACCCTCATCGGCATTACACACCACATATTTTTGTTCTGCTTGAACCTTACGCGTAATATCCCATTTCAGGCCTGTTGGGAAACCACCACCACCACGACCACGTAGACCTGAAGCAATAATTTCTTTAATAACCTCTTCAGGTGTCATTTCGCTTAGCGCCTTACCTAAAGCGGCATATCCATCACGAGCAATGTATTCTTCTATGTTTTCTGGGTTGATAAAACCACAGTTTCTAAGGGCAATACGTATTTGTTTTTTGTAGAAACCCATTTCTTTTGAGTCTGACACCTTTTGTTTAGTCTCTGGGTCGGTAAACAACAAACGATTTAACTGACGACCTTTAACCAAGTGCTCCGAATTCAGGAGTTACCTCTACATAAAATGTATTATCGGGTACAATCTTCACCACAGGTCCTTTTTCACAGAAACCGAAACAGCCGGTGCGTACCACCTGAAGTTCATCAGCCAATCCATTAAAGTCTATTGCACGATTTAGATTTTGTACAATCTCTTCTCCTCGCGAAGCACGACAGCCAGTACCGGCGCACACAAGAATATGATTTTTATAATTTGCCATGTCTTAACAACTATTTATTCTTTTGTTCTTTAACTGTTTCGTAGTTCGCAGGGATAATGCCATCCACTAAATTACCGGCCACCACATATTGCTCAATAATTTCGTTTGCCTTTTGAGCATTTACATATCCAAATACAACGGGTTCTTTAC
>QKIO01000328.1 GCA_003251015.1 Bacteroidales bacterium | reverse complement strand
TTCATAGTTAATAATTAAGCTTCAAGTTATATTATAGATTTATAGCAGATTTAATTAACATCAAATCCGCAATAAGACAGAGAAACAAAGGGGTTAACACCAGACGAGAGACTGAGAAGTATAAAAAGAAGGACAAACTAAATTGAAGAAAATCAATACTTTAAATCAAAAAAAATAAAAAGCTACAAATACAGCCAAGAAAAGAAGTGATGAAACAATAAGCATCTCAAAAAATGACAAAAAAAAAGTGTGTAGTCCAAACGAAGACTACACACTATTAGAAAATGCCTAAAAAAAGAACTATATAAAAAACACTAAGCGCTACACAATAACCATAGTAGCACCATAACCATACTCCTTAAAGGACGCATCCTGATAATTATGTTTACTATATTCACGATCGAGCAATTTGCGCACTTCTGTTTTTAGGGTACCACTGCCTACACCATGTATAAACACAAGTTTACGTCCTTTATTATTAACGTTGGATTCCATAACATGCTTAAAACGTGCTAACTGAATGGTAATAATTTCGGTGTTACTTAAATGAGAATACGAATCTAATATCTCATGGATATGCAAATCGACTTCTAAGATACCAGGCTCATCACGTTTGGCATAAACCTTACGAATTGGCTCTTTTTCTTTCTCTTGCGACACTTTCTTTAGCTCACTAGAAGAAAGCTGCTCTAACTTTTGTTCAAACTCATCTTTTACCACAGAAAAAAGAATCGCCTTTACGTGAAAGAAATCATTCACCACAAAACTATTTTCTTTGTAAAAACGAGCCGCCTTAAATTTGAAAACAGAAGAAACAGGTGCATGATATAAATAGGATTTCCCTTTTTTATAGAAAGTGACGTCAACTCGCCATTGCTGGTCATCTAAACTTAAAAGACTTGATTTACCAAGATGTAGTTTTGTGTTTGGCTCAATAAGACCAGAATACAACCCTTTAACCTTGCCATCATTCTCAGCACTAGAAATTGAATAAAAAGCAAAATAATTACAATCATTGATGACAGAAAGACGCACATTTCCAGAATCCACCCCATCTTTTTCGCCGGATAAAATAGCAAAGTAAAATCGAGGATTAGAATCTTCTACAGCCCCTTCTTCAAATTCATAAGACGTATCATCCTCATCAGCCTCTTCGGTTGAAACAACCACGTCAGCCACAACTTTAGGTGCATCAATAAAAACAACCTCATTAATCATGACAGGTATCTCAAATCCATCTTGGTCTTCAACAAAAACCAAACGACCATCCACACGAGAAACAATACCACCACCAGAACTATTTAAAAAACGAACATTATCACCTACTTTTAGAGCCATCATATATACATTAAAAGTTAAATACTCACTATTTATTCAAATCAGCCTAATGTGATGGGAATTTATAGTCGTAAAATCCCAAAGTTAGCTAAATTTGCGCCTCAACATGAACAAAGATGCATAAACCTTCATTATCAATCCAGGACTTTTCGTACCAACTACCAGATGAGCGCATAGCTAAATATCCTTTAGCCGAACGAGACCAATCTAAACTATTGATCTATAAAGACGAAAGCATTCGAGAATCTAAGTTTAAAGGCCTCTCCGGCATTCGAGTATCTAAGTTCAAAGGCCTCTCCGTAGAATTACCTGCGCAGTGTATTTTGGTGTTTAACAACACCAAAGTGATACAAGCAAGGCTGAAATTTGAGAAAGAAACGGGTGCTGAAATCGAACTGTTTTGTTTGGAGCCAATCAAACCCATTGATATACAGCAAGCATTTGAAAGCACTGGTAGCACCACTTGGAAATGTATTGTTGGTAACGCACGAAAATGGAAAGACACACCCCTTTTGAAGAAATTATGTGTCGATAATAAAACGGTAACCGTAAGCGCCACAAAAGGCCAACCCACTGGTGATGCTTATCTCGTGACTTTTGATTGGGACAATAAGGACGTATCATTTGTTGAGATTATTGAAGCCATAGGTCGCATTCCCATCCCAGAGAGAGAGTGAAGAAATAGATAGCACACGATATCAAACGGTTTATTCACAACACAAAGGCTCAGTAGCTGCACCAACGGCTGGATTACATTTCACGCCCCAATTATTAGAGCAACTAAAAGCAGAAAATCACGAAATAGTAAATATCACATTACATGTTGGTGCGGGTACTTTTAAGCCTGTTAAAGCTGAAACCATTGATGGTCATGAGATGCATACAGAACATTTTGTGATTGAAAAAGCAAAGATTGAAACGCTTCTTAAGAACCCATACCAAACAATAGCTGTAGGCACAACGACGGTACGAACGCTAGAGAGTTTGTATTGGTTTGGAGTACGCATTTTAGAAAACCTACCCATTGAAGAAGGCGTACAACAATGGGATCCTTATAACTTAGCTTTACAGGCACTAGCTTTGTATATGGCAGAAAAAAACATCAACATCATAAATACTTATACGTCCATTATTATTGTGCCTGGGTATTCGTTTAAGATGATAAATGGATTAATCACTAATTTCCATCAACCACAAAGCACCTTATTGTTGCTAATAGCAGCCCTTATTGGTGATAAATGGCACCAGGTGTACCAATACGCTCTTGACAACAACTATCGTTTTTTAAGTTATGGAGATAGCTCTCTACTGTTTAATAGAGAGTTATAGACAACAATAGATCGTTTGTTTTAGATAAAAGATATTAGACTTTGTTTCAAAACAACTCAATACAGACACCTAGAAACTCTAAGAGACAATACAAGAGCACCTAATTTAACTGGTGCGCAACTGATACCCACTACCATGAAGGTTTATGATTTCAACATCAGGAACATCTTTCAGGTATTTGCGTAATTTGGTGATATACACATCCATGCTACGTGTAGTAAAATAGCCTGTTTCACCCCACACCTGTTTTAGTGCCACATCACGAGCCAGTACTTTGTTTTTATTCTCACATAACAACTGTAATAAGTCAGATTCCTTGGGAGACAATTTAATTTCCTCAGAGTTGATTTTTAACAGCCTAAACTCGGGTATAAAAAGAGCTATTCCTATTTGAAATTCAATAGACTCTTTGACCTCCACCAACGACACATTTCTATTAAGGATGGCCTTAATTTTACAAATCAATATTTCCGAATCAAACGGTTTAGTAATGTAATCATCTGCTCCTAAGGTAAATCCCTTAAGCATATCTTCTTTTAACACTTTGGCTGTTAAAAAAACGATGGGGACCTGTGCATTAATGGCCTTCATCTCCGCTCCGATGGTGAATCCATCCACGTTTGGTAACATCACATCAAGGATGCATATATCATAAGAAGATGCTTTAAACGCAGGAACAGCTTGACGACCATCCTGAATCCAAGTCACATTAAATCCATTTATTTCGAGGTATGATTTCATAACCATTCCAAAATTAGGATCATCTTCTACCATTAAAATCTTAAATACTTCAGCCATTTTAATTATTTATTACTGGGTAAAAAGATACTAAATTCAGTACCCACCTCTAGTTTACTAACAACAGATATTTTTGCTTGATGGGCATCAAGCACCGCTTTTACATAACTCAAACCCAAACCAAAACCTTTAACATTATGAACATTACCACCCTGAGCACGATAGAATTTCTCGAAAATATTATTTTGTTGCTCTCGACTCATACCAATACCATTATCCTTAATGATAATAAGTAAGCCTAAGCCACTATTTTCTGTGATAATATCAACAAGGGGCGTTTCTTTAGAATACTTGAGTGCATTCTCTAGCAAATTTACAATAACATTTTTGAAGTGTATCTCGTCTACATTAAAGGTTGTATGAGAGGCTTGCAATTGAAGATTAATAACTCCTCCACAACCTTCAAGCATTAATTTAATTGAATCTACGGCACTTGTGATAATATGATGCACATCTAAAGGCGATAGAATCACAGAGAAATCCTTATTCTCAATCAACGACATTTGCAATACTCTTTCGACATGGTTATTCATACGCGCATTTTCTTCTTTAATAATACGTAAGAAATTACGTGTCTGGGTTGGATTTTCCATCACAACAGGCATCAACAAACTATCAGCCGCCAGACTAATGGTTGCAATAGGCGTTTTAAATTCATGAGTCATGTTATTGATAAAATCGGATTTTATTTGCGCCACCTTCTTTTGGGTAAGAATCGTTCGAAACGTATAAAAAAAAGTAAGCACAATAAACAAGGTAAAGGTGATTGACAACAATAGCATCCATCCTTGGGATTTAACCAAGTAGGTTGCTAAATCAGGAAAATGAACAACCAACTCATACGGTGAATAACCTCTAAAAATATCATTAGGAAATAAATCAACCGAAATAGGATGATCTTGTTTGAGCGCCTTTAGGGTAAATCCTTTACTTTTGAAATCAGAAACTTGTTTTTTATCCTTATCATAAACACAATACTCAAAACGAGTAGTAATACCATTACGTTTAAGTTCAGTCTTTAAAATTGAATTTAGATTATTCAAATCTAAACGACTCGTCAACGGATCCTGACGTGTGGTCATTTCATATGATATTTGATTAAAAATAGCTCTTAATTCCTCTTCGTTTTCCTGAACAATCTGAAGCATCTTTGATATGGAATCATCCATTTGCTTAAACTGTTTCTCAAAAACAGCAACACCATCTTTCTCACGATCTTCGGTAATCCAAATTTGTTGATCACTAGTTGCCTTATTTATCTGCACACGCGTTTGCACCCTTGTGCCTTGGTCGGTATAAAAGGTATCGCTACGCGATTGTATCACATGATTAAGTCCAGGAATGCGTCCAGCTTTAATCACTACAGTACTATTCTCAACTTGAGGT
>QKIO01000307.1 GCA_003251015.1 Bacteroidales bacterium | reverse complement strand
TATCTGTTAGAAACAAAAAAACGTACCGAGCGTGAGCGTCAAAGTGATGTGAAGCGTGTAAGTGGTGTGTTTACTGGTTCGTATTCCATCAATCCGTTATCATTAGAAGAGATTCCGATTTGGATTAGTGATTACGTGCTGGCTGGTTACGGTACGGGTGCTATCATGGCTGTTCCTGCGCATGACTCCCGAGATTTTGCATTTGCACGTCATTTTGGTTTAGAGATTCGTCAAGTGGTTATTCCCCAAGGTGAAAAGGCTAGTGATACATCCACATGGACTGATTCTATTGACTCTAAAGAGGGAACTATGGTTAACTCTGGTTTTTTAAATGATTTATCGGTGCCCGATGCCATTGCTAAAACAAAAGAACATATTAAAGTCAATGGTATTGGTAATGTAAAAGTTAATTTTCGCCTTCGTGATGCTATTTTTAGCCGTCAACGGTATTGGGGTGAGCCATTCCCTGTGTATTATAAGGATGAGTTACCCTATATGTTAGATGAGTCTAAACTACCATTAACACTTCCTGAAATAGACAAATATTTACCCACAGAACAAGGGGAGCCTCCATTGGGAAGAGCCGAAAACTGGACTACAGAAGATGGTTATCCTTTGGAATTAAATACCATGCCGGGTTTTGCAGGTTCATCTGCTTATTATCTGCGTTACATGGATCCTAAAAACACCACCGCTTTAGTGGGTAAAGAGGCAAATGCTTACTGGCAAGATGTCGATTTATACATTGGAGGTACCGAACATGCTACGGGTCATTTAATTTACTCGCGTTTTTGGAATAAATTCTTGTTTGATATAGGTTTGGTTTTGAAAGATGAGCCTTATAAAAAACTCATCAACCAAGGCATGATTCAAGGGCGTTCAAATTTTGTATACCGAGTAAAAGGAACCAATAAATTTGTTTCGCTAAATTTAAGAAAGGATTATGATGTGTCTGACATTCATGTGGATGTTAATATTGTTCGTAATGATGAATTAGATATTGAAGCCTTCAAAAAATGGAGTCCCGATTATGCCAATGCAGAGTTTGTCCTTGAAAATGGTAAATACATTTGTGGTTGGGCAGTAGAGAAGATGTCTAAATCAATGTATAATGTTGTTAATCCAGATGTGATTGTAGATCAGTATGGTGCTGACACCTTACGTTTGTACGAAATGTTTTTAGGGCCTTTGGAGCAATCTAAACCTTGGGATACTAACGGCATTGATGGCGTACATAAGTTTTTGCGCAGAACTTGGCGTTTATTCTTTAACGATCAAGAATGGGCAGTAAGTGACGAAAAAGCATCAGCTGACGAACTTAAAGTCTTGCATCGCACGATTAAGAAGATAAGCGACGATATCGAACGTTTCTCATTCAATACCTGCGTAAGTGCATTTATGATTTGCGTTAATGAGTTAACTGATTTGAAGTGTAATAAACGCGAAATATTAGAGCCTCTTACCATTTTGTTACTTCCTTTTGCACCTCACATGTCGGAAGAGTTGTGGCAATTACAAGGACATACAACCTCTTTGTGTGATGCTACTTGGCCTATTTATAATGAGGCGCATGTAGTTGAGTCTGTTTATAAATATCCGGTATCGTTTAATGGCAAGATGCGGTTCACTCTTGATTTACCCATTGGTTTAAGTGTGGCAGAGTTAGAAAAAGAGGCTCTGAGTAATCCGCTGTCAGCCAAATGGATGGAGGGTAAAGCGGTGAAGAAAATCATTATTGTACCTGAGAAAATTATAAACATTGTAGTGGCTTAATTGTCTGTAGTTACAAAATCATCAAAAAAGAAACTTAGAAATGAATTTTACTAAAAAAAGAATATGGACTATTATAGCTGTAGCTGCTATTTTAGTGATTGTGGGGGGGACGCTCATAAATCGTTTTCGTTTTTCTCGGGTGCCAGTGACTGCGGAGACCATCGACTCAATGTCGGTTGTTGAATTTAGAGAGCCCGAAATGTTATACGGCTTACCTAAAGATTCCTTTAGTATTGACACGAAACGTATTCAAAAAAACGAAAACTTATCCGATATCTTTACTGCGTGTGGTGTTGATTATCCACATATTAACGAAGTGGTGCGTCAAGCAAAAAGCATTTTTGATGTTCGTAAAATTAAAGTGGGTAATCGTTATACATTGTTCTCAACACCAGATAGTTTAGGTGTGGTTAAACACTTTGTGTATGAGATTGATAAGACCGATTTCTTAGTAGTGTCTCTAGGCGATTCTATTGTAGTACGAAAAGGCAAAAAAGATGTGGTGACCATTGCAAAGACTGCTACGGCAGTAATCCATTCTTCCATGTGGAATGCCATGAAAGAAAATGATATAAATCCACTTCTAGCCATTGAGTTATCTGAGATTTATGCTTGGACGGTTGATTTCTTTGGAATAGGTAAAGGTGATTATTTTAAAGTTATTTACGATGAGTATTTTGTGGATGACATATCTATCGGAGTAGGTAATGTGAGAGCTGCTGTTTTTCATCATCGCAGAAAGGATTATTATGCATTTAACTACGAGGAAGATAGTGTGTATAATTTTTTTGATGATGCAGGTCAGAGTTTACGCAAAGCTTTTCTAAAAGCACCTTTGAAATTTTCACGTATTAGCAGTACTTTTTCTAATGGTCGTTTGCATCCAGTTTTAAAAATTGTTAGGCCGCATCATGGTGTTGATTACGCTGCACCTAAAGGAACTCCTGTATTTGCCTTAGGTGATGGTCATGTATTGATCAAGGGTTGGGATCCTAAAGGTGGAGGTAACTACATGAAGATTAAACACAATAGTGTGTACACAACCGTGTATATGCATTTGAACGGGTTTGCCAAAGGTATTGGCTCTGGCTCAAGCGTTAAACAAGGGCAGGTGATTGGTTTTGTGGGTTCTACAGGCTTAGCCACAGGTCCACATCTTGATTTTAGAGTGTTTAAGAATGGGCGTGCTATCAACCCATTAAAGATGGATGCTCCAGCTGTTGAGCCGGTTAAGAAAGAGCACCTGCAGGATTATTTAAAATTTATCAAACCATTACAAGTGGAGCTTGATGCGCTCGTTGTTAAAAAATAAGATGATAAAGGCCGATTCAGTTTAATTGAATCGGCCTTTTTTCTTTACCTTAAGTATTTGTTTACTTACGTTATGTGTTCATACCCTTTAGTATTGATTCAATAACTTGAGGGTAATGAATATGCTCTAGCTGATGGATCTTTTGTGCAACTAACTCTGGTGTGTCAGTGGGAGAAACATCACACTTAGCTTGAAATATGATACTTCCCTCGTCGTATTTTTCATCAACCCAATGGATGGTAATCCCTGTTTCCTTTTCTTTTTGTAGCACTACAGCCTCGTGCACACGCATGCCATACATACCTTTCCCTCCAAACTTTGGTAATAATGCGGGGTGTATGTTAATTATTTTCCCAGGAAAAGCTTTTACTATTTTAGATGGGATCAGCCATAAAAATCCAGCTAGTATTATAAGGTCAGGATTAAGTGTCTTTAGTTCCTCCAAAATGCTGTCATTTTCGACGAATTCTTGACGGTCGAATATTCTGCATTTTAGGTCTAAAGTGATACATCGTTCAATTACATAGGCGTTTACGTTATTTGTAAATACGCAAGGGCAATAGGCATATTTGTTCGAATTAAAATATTTAACAATGTTTTCTACATTGGTTCCTGAGCCTGATGCAAATAGTGCTAATCGTTTCATTTATAAATTGATGTATCGTGTATTTTGACTTGATTTGAGTGCCAAAGTTAAACAAAAATGAGGTGTTGTTGATTTTTTTTTTGCTTGATATTTGAATTATTATCTACAAATGTATTTCTTTGCATGATTGTTAAAAAACATTTTTTACTAATTATTAATAATTTAAAACTTAGAGCTATGTCAGACATTGCATCAAGAGTAAAAGCAATTATAGTAGACAAGTTGGGAGTAGACGAGACAGAAGTTACTCTAGAAGCCAGCTTCACGAATGACTTGGGAGCTGATTCTCTTGACACTGTGGAATTAATTATGGAATTTGAAAAAGAATTCAACATCGCTATTCCAGACGATCAGGCAGAAAACATCGGAACTGTAGGTGATGCTATTACTTACATCAGCGCTAACGCGAAGTAAGAATCGAGTAGAATTACTTTAAAACGAATTATGGAGTTAAAAAGAGTAGTTGTTACTGGGCTTGGAGCCATCAGCCCACTGGGTAAGACGGTTGACGAAACCTGGACTAACTTAGTGAACGGCGTTAGCGGAGCTGCGACCATCACTCGTTTTGACGCCTCTAAATTCAAAACACAATTTGCTTGTGAGGTTAAAGGATACGACGCAAACGATTATTTTGATCGTAAGGAAGCTCGTAAACTAGATCTTTATGCACAGTTTGGTATTATTGCAGCTGATGAGGCCGTTAAGGACGCCGGGTTAGATCCCGAAAAACTTGACCTGGACGAAGTAGGTGTAATTTGGGGAACTGGAATTGGAGGTTTATTAACCTTTTTGGAAGAAGTAACTGCGTTTACGCAAGGGGATGGAACACCACGTTTCAGCCCTTTCTTCATTCCGAAAATGATTGCCGATATTTGTCCTGGTCATATTTCTATGAAATATGGTTTTAGAGGTCCTAACTTCGGTACCGTTTCGGCATGTGCTTCATCTACCAATGCCATTGCAGATGCATTTAATTACATTCGCATGGGTAAAGCAAAAGTTTTTGTTACTGGAGGTTCAGAAGCAGCTATTAATCAAGCTGGAGTAGGTGGGTTTAATGCAATGCAAGCTTTGTCAACCCGTAATGACGATCCAAAAACAGCTTCTCGCCCATTTGATAAGGGACGTGATGGTTTTGTGATGGGTGAAGGTGGTGCCTCATTAATTCTTGAAGAATATGAGCACGCCGTAGCACGTGGTGCCAAAATTTACTGCGAAGTAGTAGGTGCTGGTATGACTGCTGATGCACATCATTTAACTGCTCCGCACCCTGAAGGATTAGGTGCGAAAAGAGTAATGCATAATGCATTAAAAGACGGAGGTATTGATCCAACAGAAGTTGACTATGTAAATGTGCATGGAACATCGACTCCTCTAGGTGATATTGCAGAAACAAAAGCAATTAAAGATGTTTTTGGTGAGCATGCCTTTAATTTGAACATCAGTTCAACAAAATCAATGACTGGTCACTTATTGGGTGCTGCAGGAGCCATTGAGTCAATCGCTTGTATTTTAGCAATAAAAAATGGCATTGTACCTCCTACCATCAATCATGTTGAAGATGATCCTGAAATTGATAGTGCATTAAATTATACATTCCACAAAGCGCAACAGCGTGAAGTAAAAGTAGCAATCTCTAATACTTTTGGTTTCGGTGGACATAACGCTTCAGTGGTGTATAAAGCTTTGTAATTAATTGTGGTTAATCCGCTAAAGCATATAATAAAACTTTTTTCCTTTCGAGGAAAGAAGTTTTATTGTTTTATAAAGGTTCTTACCTCCTATCGACCAAAAAAAATTGCAACTTTTGAGTTGGCTTTTGTTCATAAGTCGTCATTGGTTAAGGATGTAAATAAACGAATTATCAGTAATGAACGCCTTGAGTTCTTAGGCGACGCTCTGCTGGGTAGTATTATTGCTGCCGAATTATATAAATTATTCCCCAATAAAGACGAGGGATTTCTTACCAAAACGCGTTCTCGTATCGTCAACAGAGCTTTTCTTAATGAAATAGCTTATAAAATGGGTTTAATAAAATGGGTTAAGGTTCAATCACATTTAGATGTTTCTCAAACCGCTATTTTAGGAGATGTATTAGAAGCTATTATTGGGGCCGTCTATGTGGATGGCGGTTTTGAAGCTTGTCGTAAGTTTGTGCTCGAAGGAATTGTAGCTCCTTATGTTGATATTTCTGCCATTGCTAAGATGGATACTAACTATAAGTCAATGCTTATTGAATGGGCACAAAAGAACAAGTGTGCTATTGATTTTATTACGCACGAAAACCATCAAGTAGGCGATGCCACAGCCTCATTTATTTCATTTGCCCAAATAGATGGAGAGCAGAAAGGGCAAGGTCACGGAGTTTCAAAAAAGATAGCACAACAAAATGCAGCTTGCGAAGCTCTCAAAACAGTGAGTGATTTTATAGAATAGTTATTGATTTGAGTTTGTTAGCATCTTTTTTTCGTAGTATATTTACACGGTTTAGAGTTTCTTAGAAACTCTTTTTTAGTATACTTATTTTTGACTTTTAATAGCTGTTAATCCATTATGCCTGTTATATTTGTAGTATGAGTAAAAAATTCATTTTTGGATTAACAATGCTAATGACCATTTCTTTAGTAGGTCTTACTTATATTCAAATAAGCTGGATTTCTCGTGCTACAAAATTAAAAGAAGAGCATTTTGATAAGTTAGTTCGTCAAGCCATGGAGGACGTTGTTGGACGTTTGGAAAAGGATGAGATGAATATGTTATCTAAGCGGGTGGCTTCTTATGATCAGAGTCTTAAGACTTCAGAGCAGTTGTTGGTAGGCGAGTCTAATGAATCTGGTAAAGAACGCTCTATCCCTACCAGTTCATTCGAAGATTTAAATATTTCTGTAAATATTAATCTATCGGGTCAGTATAGTTTTCTAACGTATGCGCAGGATTCATTATTAATATCATTTAAGGGGCGTTCTCAATCAGAACGGTTTGAGTTAGATGACCCTTTAACTGGAACTATGAATGCGATTCAAAAGGAATTACGTTCAAAGATGAATGAGAAAAAGGTGGATATGATACGTACGATGTTTGAGGATAAGCCAATTGAGAGTCGTATCAATAAATTTGAGTTAGAGAGTCACCTTTTTAGAGCTTTAGAGGAGCGAGGAATTAATTTCTTACACGAATTTGCCATTATTAATTCCAAAGGTCAAACTGTTTATTCAACCGATCAGTATGATGAGAGTTCCAATGCAGACATTTATCAAAAAGGATTATTTCCCAATGATGTTAATTTTCAAGCCAATTTTCTACGTCTGCAGTTTTTAGAAAAACCCAATCCTCTTATGGAATCTATGGGGCTGGTGATACCATCTGCCGCTTTTATGTTGATTATGATTTTTTCATCCATCTTCACTTTAGTCATTATTGTTCGACAGAAACGGGTGGATCAGATAAAAAACGATTTTATTAACAACATGACCCATGAATTCAAAACACCTATATCGACCATTTCCCTAGCTTCTCAGATGCTAAAGGATGGGAGTGTAGAAAAGAGCCCAGCAACCTTACAGCACATCTCAGGCGTGATTCATGATGAGAGTAAACGACTGGGTTTTCAGGTGGAGAAAGTGTTGCAAATGGCTATCTTTGAAAAAGGGAAAGCTGGTTTTAATTTAAAACGTTTGGATGCCAATGACGTGATTCATAACGTAACAAATAACTTCAGAATTAAGGTTGAAAACAAGCAAGGTAAAATAATTGAACGTTTAGAGGCAAAAAATAGTTTAATTTTAGCCGATGAGGTGCATTTTACGAATGTTATTTATAACTTGCTCGACAACGCAGTGAAATACCGTAAGGGTGCTCCTGTGTTGTACGTTAAAACATGGAATAAGAACAACGGTATCGTTATTTCTATTAAAGATAATGGGATGGGTATATCAAAAGATAATATTCGTCGTATCTTTGAGAAGTTCTATCGCGTACCAACTGGAAATGTACATAATGTAAAGGGTTTTGGACTTGGATTAGCCTACGTAAAGAAAATCGTAGAAGATCATGGAGGACAAATATCCGTTGAAAGTGAACTTAATATAGGTACTAAATTTGACATATTCTTACCTTTAAAAATGCCAAAGAATGGAAAAAGAATATAAAATTCTTCTTACGGAAGATGATGAAAACTTAGGAATGCTCCTAAGAGAATATTTAATTGCAAAAGGGTTCGATACCGATTTACTTCCCGATGGTGAAGAAGGCTATAAAGCTTTTAAATCGAAAAAGTATGACTTGTGTATATTAGATGTGATGATGCCCAAGAAAGATGGGTTTTCGTTGGCAAAGGACATTCGTATGGTTAATACTTCTATACCTATTGTATTTTTAACAGCCAAGTCGCTGAAGGAAGATATATTTGAAGGTTTTAAAATTGGAGCGGATGATTATCTTACCAAACCTTTTAGTATGGAAGAGCTTCTGTTTCGTATTGAAGCCATTCTGAGACGTACCAAAGGCGGTAATGTCGCACTAGATGTATATACTTTAGGGCGTTTTAAATTTGATACTCAAAAGCAACAACTTCTTGAAGGCGATGTGGTTATTAAATTAACAACCAAAGAGTCTGAATTATTGAAGTTGTTGTGTACCAATGCCAATAAAGTGCTTGAGCGCAATTTCGCGCTAAAAACCATTTGGGTGGATGATAATTATTTTAACGCTAGGAGTATGGATGTTTACATAACAAAATTACGTAAGCATTTAAAGGATGAACCTAATGTTGAGATTATTAATGTACACGGTAAAGGTTATAAGTTGGTGATGTAATTGAGGTGCTGAAAGCACTTTACAATATACTACAAAGAGCTATTCCTAATGCAGGAATAGCTCTTTTTTTTGTGTCAATTCTGTCTTTGTTTTTTATAAGATATTTAATGTTAAAACCTTTCAGACTTGCAAGGTTGCTTTAATATAAATTCTAATAAGGCACTTAGTATTTGTTATAGTTTTCTGATTAATAGTGTTTCTGAGTTCTCTAAAGACTCAATATTTACAATGTACAAACCAGATTGTAAATTGCGTCCAATAGTCATCTCGTTCGTAAATTCATAGTTATAAGTAGCTGTCAATGACCCTAACTGGTCGTAAATACGAATTGCTTTCACTGTGGATGGATTTTTTAAATGGAGTGTTAGTTCGTTTGAGAATGGGTTTGGAATGGCGGTTGTTGAATTTTCACTCTTCAAGGTATTGACGTCCGTGGGTAAAACAGGTGCTTTCCCATTAGGAATTAATGGAGCCATGTACGGTTTTATTAGGTTTAGTTTCCAATCGACTGTGGTTTCCCAATCATCTTTAACTAAGCCACCAGTATCACCAGAGTTAGGGTTCCAACACCAGAATGTCCATGAATATTTTGTTCCCATAAATTCCAGGAACGTATCTAACCAAATTGCATCTTTGCCATCTTGATCGCGAATGCCAAACTCACCTATTAATAAGGGTGCTGTATTGTTTTTATAAATGAAATTAAAGTTTTTGTCCCAAATAGCTTCCATGTTATTGGGGAATGTGGCTTCTTCAAACCAAGGTTGAAGATGAACTGTAGGTCCGTATTCGTGAGGTGAATATACCAGTTTATTAGGTGTGTTTAGTACTATAGGATGTGTTTTTACGCCTGTTAGATTACCTCCCCACCAGTAATTACCTTCAGAAGTAGCTTCTACGCCTTCAACCATTATTAATACGTTGGGGTTGATGGCTAATATAGCATTACCACAACGTTCAGCGGCCTTATTCCAATCAGTTAGTGGATTTGAGTTACCCCAAGTTGCTCCTTTGCCAGCTTCCTTTCCGTGCGGTTCGTTATTTAGATCCATGGCTACAACAGCATCGTAATTCTTGTAACGGTCTGTCATAAACCTCCAGTCTGTAAGCCACTGCGCTTCCGATGTTTTATCTGTGTACCACAATCCTTCTACCATGTAACCATCATTCTGACGTGAGTGATTGTCTAGAATGATTTTCATGTCATTGTTTTGGCACCATCTAACAATGGCATCCATCAGCTCAATAGGTTTGGTGATGTGTTCTAAGTCTTTATTTATAAAGATCTTGCCGAAAATGGGGTCTGTTTTTTCATAAGATACTACTTTTATTGAAGCAGATGGTTCTAGCATGGTGTTGCACCAGGGAAGACGGATGCAGTTAAATCCTTCGTTTTTGATGTGTTGCAACATACTGTAGGTGTCACGCGTCCATATGCCATGAGGGAATAGATTGCCTGTTTCAAAACCAAACCAATTAACACCCGTTAGTCGTACTGTATTTCCGTTGGCGTCCTCTAGTTTATTTCCATTTGTGCTAAGCCAGTTTTGACTGGACATTGAAGTGTGTATTGCGGCTAGTATCAGTGCAATTGATATTAATCTATATAACTGTTTCATAAAGTTGTGATTAGTTTAAAGGAGGAGCCAGTAATACAAATGATTCCTGGCTCCTGTTTAGGGGTTATTGTTTAATAACCTTACAAACTTGTTCGTTGGTAAGGGTAGTAACTTTTACAAAATACATACCTGTTTTTAATTCAGAACCTAAGGTAATAGTATTGTTTATTGAAGATGCGTTAAGGATACTTAAAACTCTACCTGTTTGATCAAGTAATTCAACTTTTACAACTTCCTCACTATCAGCAAAGTCAATGTAAATAACATCAGTAAATGGATTAGGGTAGATAGTCATCTTCACTGTTGACTTTTCTTTCTTTTGATTTACTGATGTTGGTGTTTGTTGATTAATAGCTTGTTCTGTCAATCTAGGGATATCAAAATGAGATCCTGATACTCCATTATAACTGATATAATACTTGCCATCAATTGCTGCAGGTAGTGCATTCGACCACTTATTAGTAAAATCAACACCGTTAATTGTAAGGTTAACCATGTTATATGAATTCACATGATCAATGGTCTCTGACACAACCCAGCAGTAGCTGCCAGCCCCTTCTTGTGCCAGCGGAAGAGTTACCGCACTTGGGTTGTTACATGCTTTACTGCCAGAACTAAAACTAGCTGTTAGTGTTTTATTTCCATCCATTTTAACAGTAACAGAAGCTGTTTTTGAAATTGCAGCTCCACTCCAACCATTAAAGTAATAGCCTAGGTTAGCTTCTGCTGTTACGGTAACAAAAGTACCATTTGCGTACCCTCCGTTTGTTGGTGTTGGACTGTAGGTCGCTTTTCCTCCATTTAATCCATTTACATTTAGCACGTAACGTTGTATGCTGCCCGCGTTAACAACTGTAACATTACATGTAGCTTGGAAGCTTCCGTCAACAGTAGTACACGTGACAACTGCACTTCCGTTTGATACACCTGTGATTATGCCTTTGTCCACTGAAACTGAAGCATTAGAAGATTTCCAAGAAACAGCTTTGTTAGCAGCTAGGATGGGATCAACTAATGGTTGTAATGTGAATTTTTCGCCTTTTTCAATGCTAACAGTTTCAGGTTTCATGCGTACGCCAGTCACCATAATTGGTTTGTCAGCTTCGCTATCGCCGAAGAAACGACCATACTCACCATAAGCAAGCATAATATCAGCTTGCGCCCAGAAGCGGTGGAATACAGTTTTGTAATCTTCTTTATTTGCTATCGCATCTTTTAGTTTTTGAAAATCACGGTCGTTTTTGTAACCCGTGCGGATATCGTAGAACGAACCGCCAGATTTTATTACATCACCGTTAGGCATCTTTCCAGTCCAGTTTGCAGGCACAAACACTTCATTTTTGAAGAAACGTTCAGTGAAATCACCTCTTTTTTCTTCGGCCACAACTCCTAAGCCATCATAGAGCAACCACATTCTGTCTAATAATTCTTTAGCTGTTTTTTGTGCGCCAAAGTCATCCTTTTCTTTGTATTTCTTTTTAGCTGCAGCATAATAGATTAATGTTTTAGCTAAACAACCAGCTACACCTAAATCTTGACCTTTATCTTTAATGCTAACTGTTAGGCCTGGGTTTAAAGATGGGTTTTTAGGATCCCATGTATCAGGTTTGCCTGACCAAACAAGAGTGGCAGGGATTTCAAAATATTTTCCATCCGCAGCAAAGTCAACTTCTGGCACTACCCATTTAACCCAACGATCCATTAGTTTTTTGGCGCGAGGGTCATTACTTAGGTAGTATAACTCAGCAATTCGTTGCATTGACCAAGCTTGCATGCCAAACCATTGATTTGAGCCTGGATCATGATACACCGGATGCTCTTGATAAGCCATGCCGTAAAAAGTAGGTGTGCCTGAAGGATATGCATCGTACCGTCCGTTATAACTGTTTGTTGCACCACCAGCAATTGCACCTGTAGCAGATTGTAACCAACAGTATAATTCAACCTGACGGTTTAGTGAAGTGTTCCAGTCACGTAAGCCATTTGCTGATTTTGGGGCAAATTCTGGAATTTGGCTCATTGCATAGGCGCACACAGGGTTTTGGTAGCCAAAGTGAGCATGAGAGGAGCCTATTCTCCAAGACCAGCCTCCTGGTGATTCAATAGGGCCACCCCATGCATAGTACCAAGACACAAGGTAATGTGCACTTTCATATCCTTTTCCACCAGCACCCGTTTTTGTTTGACAACCGATGGGTTTAAAGTATTTGTCGCAAAAAGATAAACGAATAAAGTCTCCCAATTTGCTTATTTTATCCATAGGAAAAACCACCTTGGGATCTAAGTTTTGTTCTTTAGCCATTTCTACGGCTAATGTCATGGCTTGTATCACCCGTGCATCAGCATCTGGGGCGTTTGTGTATCTCCATTGTTTCGCCGGTGCATTGTTTTCTTTTACGTATAACTTCAAATAGCCTGTACCATCGTTAGAGCCCCATGAAAAATCTTCCCATGATGGGTGGGGGACACATTCCCAAACAGATTCCTGAACGCCACGTTGAAAGTTGTTCATGTAAGATGGTTTATTGTAGTCTGTAACTCCAGCGGGAGTTTTTGTTCCGAAATTACCAAATCCATAAAAATTATCTAAGTCGAAGAGCCAATGCATACCGTAAACCGGGGCTCCATAAGTTGTTTTTAGATCTTCTGAGATGGGATCTTCGCCTACTTGTACGTTTGTTTCTAGTGCAGAAGGGTAGTCGCTTGGTTGTGGACTTTCACCTGCATAGGTTGCAGGCGACATTCTGTTGTAGTCGCCTACATGTGGTTGCATGGCGGTAGTTGGAATGGTGTATTTTTCCATCATATTGATGGAATGGTTTAGTGGAGTCCAGTTTTTGGTTAGTCCTCCGTATAAAGCATCTATCCAGATCCAATATGAAATAGCCTCACTGGTTGTTTCGTGACCATAGTCAGGAGCTTCAACCATTAATGTTTCTATTGAGTGATACGGTAAGCCAGGAGATCCATCATCCAAAGTGCTAAAGTAACCACTTCCTGGTTTGTACATGTTGTCATACATCGTTATAAAACGCTGTGTGTAGGTGTTGTATTGCGCGGTTATTGCGTTTATACCCAAACAGGCAAGCAATGTGACGGCTAGAATTTTTTTCATTTATTATGTTTTATTGATTAGAGGAAAAATTGTTCTGCTATTTAGATAGAGCAGAACAACTTTTTAAATGGTTTATTTTACTACTAATTTGATGTTTTTAGAAAGAGTGCCGTTTTGTACATTTACTAAATAAACACCCGATCCTAATGTATTAGTTGGTATCTCCACTTCGTTGATACCTTGTGTTTGAAAGATGATTGCCCCTGCAAGATTATGGATTGTTACAATTGAACTCATATCATTGGGTATTTTAACATACACAACTGCACCTTCTACAGGGTTTGGGTAAACCTTAATCTTTGAGATTATGGTTTCATTAACGTTTGTTGTTGGACTTTCTGATTTTGGCTCAATGCCATATATCAGTGATCCGTTACGATATAGAGTTACATTTTCCCATTCTACATATTCGTTAGAAGTAGCTAAGTAGGAATGGTCGGCAGAAGGCGTAAAGGCATTAGCATAAGATGTTAGATGAATCCTGGCTTGTATATCGCCAGAGTTTCCTTTTGCGTTAATTTTTCCAGCCGCAGGCTTAAAAGCCAATGATAGATATTGATTAGCGCCTTTAGCTGGAGTGGTTAAATTAGTGAATGTACCACTCACGTTGGCATTGCCTACAGTTGCATAGTCAATATCACAAGCCATCCCTGACGTAGAATTTGATTTATACCAATAACGTATTGTTAACTCATCTAGATTAACAGCGTCAGTTCCATTGTTAATAATTTTAAAATGGGGACTAATTGCAGTAGAACTACTTGCACTGTTTTTAAATTGTAATTTCAAGTCGCCCATGAGAGTCGGGTCGTAGGCGTTGATTGATTTAATAGATTTACTACTACCTAAGGTGGCGTGCTTAACGGTTAATTCAACATCATATTTGCCAGGTGTTGTGTAGGTATGTGAGGTGATTTTACCAGTACCTGTATTGCCATCACCAAAAGTCCACGAGTAGGTTAAAGCCTCCCCATTTGCAATAAATGACGTGCTGGCATCAAAATCTACTTTTAATGGAGCAGCTCCAGATAATGGGGATGCAGTAAAATCAGCTTGTGGCGGACTGTTTTTATCTTTAACTGTAATTTCTGCTGTTTTGATGTTCGAGTCTGCACCGGTACTTACTGTGAGTGTGATGGTGTAGTTGCCTGGAGTTGCATAGATATGCGATGTTTTTATTCCTTTAGCAGTAGTTCCATCACCAAAATTCCAGTCATAAGCTAAAGTTAAGCCATCAGGTCCGGTTGATTCGCTAGCATTTACTTCTACAGTAAGTGGGTTCATCCCTATAGTTGGGGTAACGGTAAATTTTGCGCGTGGTTTTACAGTACCGATAGGGCATCCCTCATGCTCTACACCAGCTAAGTAAACCCCATCATCATATATTGGAACGTTATCGTTTTTTGTTAATGATGATCCCACTCCTTTGTAAGAGAAGTCGTTAAGTGGGTTCCAAGACGACGCAGAAGCTGTTGTGGGTAAGCCAATACGTACTTGTACTTCTTTACGAGAAGGACTGTCGCCACCAGGCCAAATTTCAATGCCTTTTAAGTCAACTTCTACAAAGTAGATGTTTTTAGCTTTGTCACATTCCATTAATGCGGAAGCAACTGCTCCGTCTGCGTTATTTAAGCGTATTTCGTAGTCTGTTGGTTTCAGCCCTGCGTTAACACCTTCGGTAATATCAAGGTAGTATCTAAACGATAGTTTATCAGTTGTTCTTGCGGGCCATGCTGAGTGATTTCGTACGTAAATTGCTAATTCAGAGAACCGATCGCCAGTGGCGTTGTTTTTTACATCGCAATAAAACTCATCTTTTGGCACCTCTTTAATAGGGAAATTGCTAAGTGGGCTGCCACCAAAGTCTTGCACCATTTTAGCCACCACACCAGTAAAACAAGCGTTATAATCACATGCTACTTCGTTGGTGAAATAGTTCCCTCTGTCGTCGGTATATTTATCAGCTTTATCAGGGCCTCCAACTAATGCACCGTATAGAGTATGGCGACTTGTAATTGGTTCTTTTGTTAAATCATTCATCCAAGTGCCATGCACTGTTCTGTGGTGAGGATTTACTGGAGGGTTTGTTCCAAATCCGCAAACATAACTTCTTTTGTCAGGGTTGTCCCCCAAACAATAGTTTATTTGACGCACAGCAAAATCGTAATATTTTTGTTTTTTAGCAGCAGGGGCTATGTCGCTGTATAGGAAGGCGATAAAGGCAGTGTTGGCAGCATATCGTAGAGGTCCCCAGACATCAAGAACTGCTAATCCGCCTGGAGAGTATGTTATCTTTTGGCCGTTGTAACCATCTGTCCAATAGTCTAAGTGACGTTCAACGTCGGTTTTATATTTCGTTTCGCCAGTTAGCTGAGCCATTAAAATGTAACAACCATAAGACTTATCATCCCAAGCCATTCCCCATTTGTATTTTCGTTCTGTAGATTGGTTTTCAAGTCCAAGGTTTTCATAAAAGGCTTTAGCTTCAGTTAAGTAACTCGCTTCCTGGGTGGCCTTGTATAGCCATATTGCAGCCCAGGTTAATTCATCTTCATAGCCGCTCCATGAGTTGTAATAAGCTGTAGCGTCTGTTATAGAAGCTGAATATTTGCCTTTATACGTTTTGGCAAAAGTGAATAACTCTTTTGCGTGTTTTATCAACAAAGCACTATAGGTTGGATCAATTGTTTTAAATAAGATACTTGTAGCAGCCATGGCTGCGGCTGTTTCGCCTGCTAGATCGGAGCCTGGTTTGGTGGCATCAATTTTGTAAGACGGTCTGTCCATTTTCATGACTTCAGCCGATCCCCACCAAGCATGATCTGCACTCCCATTGCCTACCTGTCCATAAAGAACATTGGGTGACGGATGACATTTAATAAAGTAATCGGTTACAAAACGAAGGTTTTGTAATAAAATATCGTATTGACCAGAGTTTTTATATCCTTTTTCAAATTCAATGGCACCCCAAGCTAAAGCAGTGGTTGAGAAGGCCATAGGAAAATTAAATTTCACATGATCTCCAGCATCATACCATCCACCAGTAAGGTCAATGTTATTATCCTTGCCATCGTTTAGCCCAGAATTGCCTCTCCAGCTAACGCGATTCCAGTTAGGAAGTACGCCAGATTGTTGAGCTTCGTAAAAAAAGATGGATTTTTGTAATACCTCTCCATAGTTGTATGGAGGTGCAGCCGCGGTGATGGTTAATGTGAATATCACCCCAAGAATTGAAAATAGTACTCTTTTCATGCTTTTTTAAGGTTTTGATAAATAATATGCTTGCAAAAAGAGGTTAGCTCTTTTAGTATATGACTGTTGAGAGGGTATTCACCCTAGATGGAGATGATGAAATTTTGTGGCATACTTATGTTGCCTTATTAAAGCTCAATATAACCCACTTTACTTTAGGTTTTTAGTGGGGTAGATCTGGGTAGCTGCAAAGCAGATGGCTGACTTTTTTAACCGCAGGTTTTTGGTGGATGTATTTTGCTTTTTTGGAATTGATAAAATCAAATACTTATATTTGAGGCTTGTGGTAGATTAAAATTAAGTTCCATACACTTTTTTATGAATTAAAATGCCTCATCAGACACATATTATTGGTGGTTTAGTTAATGGAGATCAATCAGCTTTTAAGCGTTTGTATTTAGATTATTATGATGACTTAGTATTATATGCTAATCGTATTTTAACGGATATGGATGATGCGCACGATATGGTTCAGTTTGTGATGGCTAAGTTATGGGAGAAACGAGAAAGCCTTGGGGATGTTAGAGACTTGAAGTCTTATTTGTTTCGATCCGTCCATAATAGTTGTTTAAATAAAATAAAAAAACGGAAATATTTTTCTGCCTACAAGGATGAAACTTGGCATCAGATTAAAGAAATAGAGTTGGATGGGCATCAGGCTATCAAAACAGAAGAGTTAAGTACTGAAATTAAAACAGCTATAGATAAATTGTCGCCGCAGTGCAGAAAAGTATTTGTGTTAAGTAGATTTGAATACAAATCTTATCAGCAGATTGCAGATGAATTAAAGATTAGCGTTAAGGCGGTTGAGGGAAATATGTCTCGAGCTTTAAAACAATTGCGACTTGATTTAAGTGAGTATTTTGTGATTTTATTTTTCATATTTTTTTTATAAAACATAGCTAGGGTGCTTTTGGGTAGAAGTGTCATATACTAAAGATCAAATTTTAAACAACACACACATTCAATACACAAGCCATGGAAATGGATCAAATTATTATTGCCTATCATACACAAAAGGCAACAAACTCTGAAAAGCGCACATTGTTAGCATGGTTGAAAGAGAGTGAAGAAAATAAAAAATATTTTCAAGAGCTTTCTAATATATGGTATGCAAGTCACCAAGAGTCACCAACAAAGATCACGAGTGCTTTAGAGGCTTATGCGCAATTTAGTGCGCAAATTAAATTTAAGCAGCATAGGTCATATTCTGTCATGAGATGGATGGCAGCCGCAGTGATGATAGGTGTCGTAATTTTAGGGATGGTGAAGTTTGGAGAGAAAAACGTAGAATATACGTCGTCGAATACTGTGTTGGAACAAGTTTTGCCTGATGGTACTGTCGTTTCTTTAAATAAGAATTCTAAAGTCACGTACCAACAATATGCTTTTTTTGGTGCACGTAATGTGACTATGGAAGGAGAAGTTTATTTTAAGGTGGCTAAAGATCCTTCTCATCCTTTCAAGATATCAGCTCGTGATCTATTAATTAGAGTGGTGGGTACATCCTTTAATGTAAACGCAACTAATAAAACTATGTCT
>QKIO01000249.1 GCA_003251015.1 Bacteroidales bacterium | reverse complement strand
AAAGGTAATATCTCCACTCATGGCTTCCCAGTTGCCATCAAAGGCCAGTCCAAAAAGTTGACCTTTGGCATTGATTACCGGACTGCCACTATTGCCCCCCGTAATATCGTTGTTGGTTGTAAAGCACACAGGCATTCTGCCATCTGCCATCGCATATTGGCCATAGTCTTTTTGCTTGTGTAGGGCCTTCAGTTTCGCAGGGACAATAAATTCGTAGTTAGTAGAATCTTCTTTTTCCATCACCCCATCTAGGGTTGTGAAATAGGCGTAATGAACCGCGTCGCGTGGAATGTAATCACCCACACTGCCATAACTCAAACGCATGGTGAAATTAGCATCTGGATAATATGTTTTTTCAGGGTTCATCTCCATCAAACCAGCAATAAATAAGCGGTTGCCTTCTTCAATATTCAGTTTGCTTCTCTTTCCTAAATCAAGAAGGTGATAATAGGTGGTCATGGTAGCTTGACCAGCCTGATACACCAAGTCATTTTCAAGTTTGGTTAATGATGGTTTTTTCAGGAAGTCTGAAAATCGTTTCTCATCGGTAAAAATGGACTTTGCAAAAACTGATTTTGCATATTTTGCAATGTCGCCTTTGAATTTTTTATCGATGGTTGTATAAAAGTCAGGTAAGTAAGCCTGTGGTGTTTCGTTTTTGTAGATGGTTAGCAAGGCCACCATCACTTTTTGGTCTGTGGCTGGGTAATAGTCTTTATAAAAGCTGGATGCTTTAGGGGAAAATTCATTAATAGCGCTGTTGATATCAGCGGCATCATTCCTAGCAAGTGCTTGATATAGATTTTTTGTGCCGTAGGCAAACTTAAATATTTCGGTACCACCGTACAGACATTCTCTTAGGTAGTAATTTGCTTTAATAATAGGGGCTCTATCGTGGTACTCTTTGCTAAGATTGCTTAATACATTGCCGTAACGTGTTTTACGCAAACTGTCTGCTTCTACCCATTGGTTAAATTCTGACTCTAGCTGTTGTTTCTGCGCAACAATACCCAGACGTTCTAGCCCTTGATTCATGCCAATGCTATTTTTCCAGTAGTTAGAACTGCGCGAAAATTTGGTGGCATATTGAAGGTTTACTTTTTTGCTGGCATCCATATCTTGTCTCCAGATATTCTGCTTTACGCCCCTTGGTTCGATACGTGATTTGTTGATGAGTTCCATGCGTTCTATTACGCCCCACGATGTTTGGTAGCGGTCTGTGCTGCCTGGATAACCCAATGTCATTGCAAAATCATCCATCTTCATACCATTAATAGAGATAGGAAGGTGTTTTTTTGGTTTGTAGGGAACATTATCGGCCGAGTAGTCGGCTGGTTTACCATCTTTATCGCAATACACTCTAAATAAACTAAAATCACCCGTGTGACGAGGCCACATCCAATTGTCGGTGTCGTGTCCAAATTTTCCAATGGAAGAAGGTGGTGAGCCTACATACCTTACGTCCTTAAATTCTTGATATTTAATCAAAAAGAATTGATTGCCTCCAAAATATTCTTCAACTAACGAACTGTATTCTCCATTGTTATTGGCACTTGTTGTAAGGCTATCCTTTAAATCTGCAATTTTCTCTAAACGTTTTTCAATGGACATGGTGTTGTTGAGAACCTTATTAAAATGTTCGGTTACATCCTCCATGCTAATCATAAATGTGACACTGAGACCCTGAGCTGGTAATTCTTGATCGATGGATTTAGCCCAAAAACCATTTTCTAGATAATCATTTTCCAATGTGCTCAACGCCTGTATTTCGGCAAAACCACAATGATGGTTGGTTAGTAACAACCCTTTATCTGATATCATTTCACCGGTGCATCCCTTGCCAAAAATCACAATAGCATCTTTCAAACTGTTTTGGTTGATGCTGTAAATATCTTCAGCCGTAATTTTCAAACCCATGTCTTGCATGGTGTTCATGTTTAACTTATTCAGAAGGGGTAACATCCACATACCTTCGTCAGCCTTTGTGGTTTGCGTTAATAGGTTGAATATAACTAGGAGTATTAGTATGATTTTTTTCATGTTTATTTATTTAGTCTTGATGGTTGTGAAAACGTATCCACCCTAAAGTAAAAATAATTTTGCGTTTAAATGTGCTCTTGTGGTTATTTCATTTCATCCATTTTAAAACCCTCTAGTGTGAGCTGCTCTGGCGTTTGTTTTAAAAGTTGAAATGTTAAGCGGTGCAATGATGTAACCCCGTGTTTTTCAATGCTAGCACGATGGGCTTTGGTGGGATATCCCTTATTTCTGTCCCATGCATACTGAGGATGTAACTCATGCGCCTGTTCCATCCAGAGGTCGCGATGTGTTTTGGCTAAGATACTTGCAGCAGCAATAGATAAGTATTTGCTATCACCTTTAACAATGCAATTGTGACTGATGTGTGGGTAGGGCTTAAACCGATTGCCATCAATAATAAGATGCTGTGGTTGAATGCTTAGTTTTTTAACAGCTCGATGCATTGCCTCAATAGAGGCATTAAGGATGTTAATTTTATCAATTTCATGATTGTCCACATAGGCAACGGCCCATGCAAGAGCTTCTTTTTCGATAATAGGACGCAAAAAAGCCCGTTGTTTCTCGTTAAGTTGTTTAGAGTCGTTTAGCAGCTCGTTTTGGAAGTTAGCTGGCAAAATAACGGCAGCCGCTACCACAGGGCCTGCCAAACAACCGCGACCGGCTTCATCACAGCCGGCTTCGGTTAATATGTTTTGAAAGGATTGTAGTAGAGACATAAAAAAAGTTTTACTCTTCACTATAAATAACTTCCATCACCGTTTGTCCAACCGCTTTCATAGTGCCCCTATCCACATTTTCCATGGTGTCATCTAGCGTGTGCCAATAAGAGCCAAAGCTAGAGTTTGTGGTAGGGTCGTGTTGGATAATATCAACACAAGGTATGCGTCGGTATTTATTAACGTATACATGGTCGTCGGTGATATGCCCTCCATTTTCATAGATGAATTGGTTGCCGTAGCCTAGTCTGTTAGCGGTATCCCAGATGCGTTTATTTAACTGGGGAGCAAACTGCATGGAGTTCATTTCTTTGTAAAATAAAGCATTTTTAGCGCCTGCCATATCAAGCAAAATGCCGTAACGAGCCGAATAATCTTTTTTGTGAGGGTTTTGAGCCCAATATTGAGAGCCTAAACACCAGCTATCTTCCATGTAAGGCATGTTGAGGTGACTGGCTTGTCCATAATCTTCAGCATCAAAAAAGATGATGTCGATACCCATGTTATGACCAGCTAAACCAATGTTACGAGCAATCTCTAATAAAACGCCCACACCACTAGCGCCATCGTTGGCACCATCAATAGGTTTGTTGTAATTAGAATGGTCGGGGTCGTTATCTGCAAACGGACGCGTATCCCAGTGGGCAAAAAGCAATAAACGATTGTTTTTTTCGGGATTAAACTGGCCAATAATATTTTTTGCTTTTATTAATGTGTTATCAAATGCACGTAATTCGGCTTCTTGCACAATAACTGTGGCACCCAAACGCGTTAGTTCAGAACTTAAATAGGAGGCGCATTGTGCGTGAGCGGCACTGTTTGGAATGCGTGGCCCAAAGTCTACTTGTTTTTGGGTGTAGAGATATGCCGAGTCTGCATTAAATTGCGGCGTAGGGATGCGCACTAGTGCATTGTTCGTTTCGGAGCTGTTTGTTGTGTTAGAGGTGTTGCATGCTGTAAGCATAAACAGGGCGCCCGTTAGGCAAAAAGCGGAGTAAAAACTTTTATATGACATGTGTTAGCAGTGTTAGTTTAGTTTTATTTTAATTCCCATTCAAAACCATCTTTGGTGTCTTTAATAAGTACACCCATGTTTTGTAGTTCGTTGCGGATGCGGTCAGAAAGAGCCCAATTTTTATTGGTTTTTGCTTCAACGCGTAAGTTTAACAATAAGTCTACGGCACCGTTTAATACGGCAGAGTCTTCTGGGTTGGCTTCTTTTTTTGTTTGCGATAAACCAAGAATCTCTTCAATCATGACTTGCATCAGTTGTTTGAAGATGTTTAGGTCGTCCGCAGTTAGTTCGGCTGTGCCAGCTATAACGTTATTAATAATTTTTACGCCGTCAAATAAATGAGCAATCAGAATAGGAGAGTTGATGTCGTCATTGAGTGCCGCATAACAGTTTGTTTTTAGCGCCTTAATATCCACAGTGGATTGATTGCTAGCTTGCAGTTTGTCTATTTTGGCATAACTATCCATCAAACGATCTAAACCTTTTTGAGCTGCCTGTAGGGCTTCGTTACTAAAATCAAGTGTGCTACGGTAATGGGCTTGTAAAATAAAAAAGCGGATGGTCATGGGACTGTAAGCCTGAACCAATGCAGGGTGGTTGCCCGTAAATAATTGTTCTAGGGTGATGAAATTACCCAATGACTTACCCATTTTTTGACCATTAATGGTAATCATGTTGTTGTGCATCCAATAGCGAGCTGGTGCATGGTTGTGAGCTACTTTGCTTTGTGCGATCTCACATTCGTGATGTGGAAATAGTAAATCCATTCCGCCTCCATGAATATCAAATTCCTCGCCCAGATAACGAGCACTCATGGCCGAACATTCGAGGTGCCAGCCCGGAAATCCATCGCTATAAGGAGAAGGCCATCGCATGATGTGTTCTGGCGCTGCTTTTTTCCAGATGGCAAAGTCGTAGCTATTTCGTTTTTCGCTCTGTCCGTCTAATTCACGGGTGTTGCTTAATAAATCTTCTATTTTACGACCAGATAATTCGCCGTAATGATTTGTTTGGTTGTATTTTTCTACATCAAAGTACACTGAGCCATTACTTACGTAGGCCATTCCTTTTTCTAGGATGGTTTCTACAATTTTCAACTGTTCAATTATATGACCAGAGGCTCTTGGTTCTATGCTTGGTTTTTGGATGTTAAGTGCATCCATAAATTGGTGGTAGCGATCGGTGTAATACTGCACCACTTCCATAGGCTCTAGTTCTTCCAAGCGTGCTTTGCGCGCTATTTTATCTTCACCTTCATCACCATCGTTTTCAAGATGCCCTACGTCAGTAATATTACGCACGTAACGCACTTTTAAACCAGTGTGTTTAAGGTATCTAAATAATAAATCGAAGGTGATGGCTGGTCGAGTATGACCAAGGTGTGGATCGCCGTAAACGGTTGGGCCACATACATAAAGCCCAACTCTGTTGGGGTTTATGGGCGTAAAAAGTTCCTTCTTTCTGGTGAGGGTATTGTAGATAACTAATGTATTCTCCATGCTTGTATTCAATCGCTCCATTATTAAACAAGGCGCTAAAATACAAAATAGTAATGATAGTTATAAGGTATTGGATTTATCTGTTCGTACAATTACGCCATTTTCCCAGACTTCTTTTTCTAATAAGTCTCCGTTGTTGTTGTAGATGTAGTGCGTTCCATTGTACAATTTACCTTTTACAAAGAAACCGTGCCACTCTATTTTTTGATTAATGTTGTAAACCGTATGGTTGCCTGTGCCGTTGAATTTCGAAGCTGTTTGTTGTGTGCTAGGAGTTTCATATTCAATGGTGTCGGCAAATTTTCCATCTTCATAAACCCTTTCGGCCATGAGCTTACCTTCTTCATTATATACTTTTAGGGCACCTACTGTTTTGCCGTTTTCCCACTGACCTACGTATTTAGTTGCGCCATTTTCGTAGAAATATTTTTGAGTTCCCACGCGTTTGCCTTGGGGGTTGTAATTCCAATCGTAGGCTAATTTTCCGTTTTTATGATAAAACTTATAAGGCCCCGACCAGTGGTCGATATCCCAAGTGCCTTCTTCCCATAACTTACCGTCTTCAAAATAAAACGAAGCCTTACCTCTGGGCATTCCTCTATCATAAGTGATCGAATTCTTTACTCTTCCATTGGGATAGAAGGAAGTCCAAGTGCCATGCTTTTGATTATTGAGGTAGCTGCCTTCTTCTACTTTGTTTGTTTTGCTGCTATCAAAAGTAATCCACATGCCTTGTTTAAAATTTTTGGCATCTACTCGATTAATCGTATCTCCTTTATATATCAGGGACGACTGTGCTAGCAAGCTGTTGCATGCGACTAATAGAGCTATGAGAAAAAAAAGTTTCATTAAAGTGTTGGTTTTTACTTCACTAACAAGTTTAGTGAGTGGTTGGCTTTTGATACGCTAAATTGGTAAAAAAGTTTGATTTTTTTATGGTTTGCCTGTGAATCAACCCTTCTTTTTTTTAGAATAACCCTTTTGGGGGGCTTAATGTGTTGGCAAAGAATACGCTGTCTTATAATTTTTAGTGTCTAAGGTTACGTGTGGAAGAGTTAGTAGTTTTAGAGTTTCAAGTGCATTAAGTTAAAACGTAGGATAACTCGTCACTTATCACTCTCTTTCAACTTCTAACTCCGAACTTCCAAACTCACCCTCCTTTTTGTTCTGTTAGTTGTCATTTGTCGTTTGATTTGGTTAATTTGTAGTTGGATTGATAATTGTTTTAGTTACAGTTATCCTAATATCTCAATGCTATGAGTACAAATAAGAAAAATGATAAAGCTCCTTCGCGCAAAGACCAATTGCGTCAGGCCATACAGAGTTTGTTTTATAAAGAGCCCTCGCGGACGTTTAATTATAAGCAGGTGGCTGGTTTATTAGATGTTAAAAAGAAATCAGGACGTCTTGAGGTTCAAAATATTTTACAAGAGTTATTTCAGTCTGGTTATTTAACCGAGGTGAGTTTGGGTAAGTATAAATTACTGTCACGAGGTTCCACGGTTATTGGAGTGGTAGATATGACCTCCACTGGAGCTGCTTATGTGGTGCCAGAAGATGGTGGTGGACAAGATATTTTTGTGTCGCGAGGCAATATGAATAAAGCGCTTCACGGCGATAAAGTAAAAGTGTTTCAAAATGCTAGGCGAAGAAACCGTCAGCCAGAGGGTGAGATTATTGAAATAATTGAACGTAAGCGTGATACATTTGTGGGTATCATGCAAATATCGCGTGGCACTGCCTTCTTGGTGGTGGATGATCGTGTGATGCCCCATGATATTTTTATCCCAACCAAGTTTATCAATGGTGCAGAGGATGGACAAAAAGCTATTGCTCGTATTGTAGAGTGGCCAGAGAAAGCAAAAAATCCAATTGGTGAAATTGTGGATGTGTTAGGTAATGTAGGGGATAATCAAACCGAGATGCACGCCATCTTAGCCGAGTTTAACTTGCCATATAAATATCCTGAATCAGTAAGTCGCGCTGCCGAAGAAATTGATGCGACCATCAGTGCTGAGGAAATAGCTAAACGTAAAGATTTTAGAGGGGTGACTACCTTTACGATCGATCCTGTGGATGCCAAAGATTTTGATGATGCCTTATCCATCCAAAAACTACCGAATGGCAATTGGGAGGTAGGTGTGCATATTGCCGATGTCACGCATTATGTTACCGAAGAGAGTATTCTCGAAACGGAAGCAAACGAAAGGGCGACTTCTGTTTATCTAGTCGACCGTGTGGTGCCTATGTTGCCAGAGCGTATCAGTAATTTTATATGTTCGTTGCGTCCCAATGAAGAGAAATTGTGTTATTCCGCCGTGTTTGAGCTGGATGATAAGGCTCAGTTGTTAAATACTTGGGTAGGGCGTACGGTTATTTATTCGGATAGACGTTTTACTTACGAAGAAGCTCAAGAGATTATAGAAACAGGCAGTGGCGATTTTTCGGAAGAAGTACTAACCCTTGATCGCTTAGCTAAGATTATTAGAGCTAAACGTTTTGAGCAAGGTGCCATTGGTTTTGAGAAAGTGGAGGTGCGTTTTAATATTGACGAAACGGGCAAACCAATTAGTGTGTTTTTCAAAGAATCAAAAGATTCGAATAAACTCATTGAAGAGTTTATGTTATTGGCGAACCGCCGAGTGGCTGAAATCATTGGTAAGAAAGAGTTAGAAAGTGGGCGTAAGGGCGAAGCTAAAACCTTTGTGTATCGTGTTCACGATGTGCCTAATCCCGATAAGTTTGAGAATTTTTCGGCCTTCATTCGTAAGTTTGGTTTTGAAACCTTGCCGTTGGGTGCCGAATCGGTGAGTGCCTCATTAAATCGGTTGTTAAAGCAAGTGCAAGGTCGCAAGGAGCAAAATATTGTTGAGACATTGGCTGTGCGCACCATGGCAAAGGCGGTTTATTCCACCGAAAATATTGGACATTATGGTTTAGCGTTTAAAAACTATACCCATTTTACTTCACCCATCCGTCGTTATCCCGATATGATGGTGCATCGTTTGTTAACTCGTTATTTAGATGGAGGTTCATCAGCCAAAAGAAGTACGTTTGAAGATAAATGTAAACACAGTTCTGAGATGGAACAGCGTGCTGCGGGCGCGGAACGTGCTTCTATCAAATACAAACAAGTAGAGTTTCTGAAAGACCGTTTAGGAGAAGAGTTTGATGGTGTTATTTCGGGTGTTACAGAATGGGGGTTGTATGTTGAAATCGTTGAGAATAAGTGCGAAGGCATGATTCCTATTCGCGATTTAGATGATGATTATTATCGTTTTGACGAGGATAATTATTGTTTGGTGGGGCAAAAGTACAATCGTCGTTATCAGTTAGGTGATGCTATGCGCATTGTTATTGCGCGAGCTAATTTAGAACGTAAACAACTCGATTTTGGCTTAGCTAAAAGGGAGGGCGATTTATCGACTAAGAAATTCGATAAGCGATAGATTGTTATGTGAGTGGGGTGGATAGTGTTAAAAAAACAGAATTTGCTGGTCTATATGTTTTTTTTAGCTAAAAAGTATTGTTAGTTTTACACACTTATACACACAAAAAACATACACATAATGAGTAGTACAGTAATGCACAATCAAGAAAATGATAGCATGCGAATTGCTATTATTGAATGTTCCCGCGATTTATTTGCAAAGTATGGTTATAAAAAAACAACCATGGAAGATATTGCTAATGCTTTGAGAAAAGGTAAAAGTTCTTTGTATTATTATTTTAAGAATAAAGAAGAGATTTTTCAAGCGGTATTAGAATTAGAGGAGTTTATCCTTTTTTCGAGACTAAAAGAAATTGTAGCCTCTGATATAAAACCTAAAGAGAAACTAAGCGTTTATGTAAATACGCGTATGGAAATTATTAGTACGTTGCAAAATTACATGCGTGCCATGAAAGAGGATTTATACAATAGTTCAACTTTTTTTGAGAAACTGCGTTTGGATAGTGAAAATGAAGAGCGAAGGCTTATAGCTGAAATTCTTAAGCAAGGGACAAATGATGGCACGTTTCAAATGAATAATGTGAACATGGGTGCTATGGCCATCACTAATTCATTACGTGGGTTAGAAGGTCATTTGTTTCAGTCGTTAAATAATATGGATGTGTTTAAAACC
>QKIO01000246.1 GCA_003251015.1 Bacteroidales bacterium | reverse complement strand
CGCAGCTGTATTTGATTTTCTTTATTAATGACTTTGCGGCGTTTTTTAATCTCTGCCCTGTCGGGGCGCGAAATCATACCAGCTGCCTTTAGTAGTGCAATGCGTTTGTCTTCATCCATCAAAACCAGTGGCGCACTATCTCTCACCAATAGTTCCAGAGTGGCTAAACAAGCATCTAACTCTTCTCTTGATAAAGGCGTATTTCTCTCTTCTTGCATGTGTTACGTAACTACGGTATTGTATTAAAAATGCAAAGATAGACTTTTAGTGTTTTGGGACTTCCTATTTTGTTTTTTTATCAATAATATTCTTAAAACTAAATTTGTATGTGGCCTCGTCACAAACTCCACTTCATTTTTGTTCTGACGTAACAAACTAAGGTATATGCCTTTTTTTAGATCTGAAAGTGAGCAAAATGTCTTCAAAGTAGTTTCGTGAAGATGTAAGTTTAAGTTTTTATCAGGGTATTTCTTTTCGTGTAGTTAATGGAAGTATTAGAAATTTCATTGTTAATAAACCTATTATAAAGCCTAATCCAAGGATTTTTAGAATAGTTGAGAAGCTAGTTCCACAACTATCACTTGAATCATTAATACCAAAATAGGTGAAGCTTAAACTTAGAAAGAAGAACAGAAAAATGACTATTAGAGATAAGATGACTAGAAATATGAGGGCTCCTAGTAATAGTTTTTGATGCTTCCAATTACTGCCTTGGCTTTTGTACATATACACATAAAGAAGCCCCACTACAAGAAGAATAGAGAGTACTATAATGGTTATATTCCCTATAATATTATCCGATACCATCATCTCTCTTTCCTTTTCTCCAAATTCGCATGGACGCTCAAAAAGCGTATGGTAAAGTTGTAATTCTTTTTTTAACTGAGCCCAAAATAGCTCGGAGCCTTTAACTTGGTACATCTTCTGGATTGTTTGTATAGTATCGACAGAAAGTGTTCTATTTACAACAGTATTCCATAGTTCAAAGCGGTCGTTATCATACTCTAGTGTCCATAGACCTATACCTCCAAGTTGTTTGCTATAGATAAGGTCACTCTTAGCTGCAATGGTTTGTACGTCATCATACCATAACTTCAAGGTGTCTGAATTTTCAATCACCAAAGCAAGGCATGCATCGTTATTGATGTGTGTAGAGTCGTATTGTGAAAGATAGTTGCGTTCAATTTCGGCATAGGGCACATAGGAGTGAAATTGTTTCGTTTCAGGATGCCATAATCCACCGTATAATGGCAAGGTGGCAATTATTTTAGTGGAGCTAATACCTGCATTTAAAATCCAGTCGATGGCTGAACTGATATTTCCTACAGATGCAAATGGTCCTATTATCTGTTTTTTTGAGAAGTCAATAACAAACTTATTAACAAACAAATCCAATCCTTTTAAGTCAAAACTTTGTAGATCACACCAGGTTGATATGGTTACGGTTAGGTTTAAGTTATTTGTTTTTAGATAGCTGGAGAGTGTTTGTATGAAGAGCATGAAATTAGCACGGTTGGAGGCATTTATCTCATCAAAAATAATGTTTACTCCAGTGGCCTTGCGACTGATAACTTGATTGCATATGTCTTGAGAAAACTTATGTTGAACGGATGAGTGAGATAAAAAATAATTGAGATTATCATCTTTGTGGTTGTTGCGAGAGTGAAAGATACATAGTTCAACTTGACAGCCTTCGGCAAGGGCTTTTGTTACTTCAGGTGCTTTATCCCAACCGTTTAATGTTTTATAACCGCCTGTTCTTCCATCTAAACTGTAGCCGTAATAAGAAAATGTACTGATTAAACTAAAGTTGTAGTTGTTCTGTTTTTTTGCCCAGTAAGGATGATAAACCATCAGATTACCTCGTTTACACAACGAGTACTTATTAATCATCAATTGCGTATCATCCGAAATGATGGTGTCGGTGATTCCTTGCGGATGAATTAGTAATAAGTCTACTCTGTTTTTAGTTTTGTAGGATTTATCATGTTTTCTATCGGGCGCTTGAAATGCTATCGAATTTATGTTAAAAGAAGAATTATTTGGTTCTTGATCAGATTCACATAACTCAACAGAATTACTTTTTTGCGGTGTTGACCACCCGTATGGAATACAAACAATCAAGAATATAATAAAAAGTAGGTTTCGCATATGATTAAATTATATCTAAGACAAATTAAAATAAAAATCAGGATGATAGTGGTAAATGTTAAAAAAAAATCTACTTTTAATAATCAATTCAAGTGTTTACTATTATATTGCATTATAACATTAATTACTATCAATTGGTAGTTTTATGCTACTGAAGGTAGTCTGATTCCATAACAAAGCAAATTAAGACATGATTTACGAAGCCTTATCCTGTTTAACAGAGGATATGAATGAGTATTTTCGGAACAAACTGAAGATAACTGAAGATAAAGTCGTGCTTTCTGGTTTAGTAAATCAGGAAGGGAGCAGTGCTATCCAAGGAGAGAATAAAATAGTGGTCACACTAGTAAACATCGAGCGTGAAACAGCCCATCAGGTGGGCGGTAAAGGCCTATCCAGTACCATGAGTACTACCTCTCCAGCCATCTATCTTAATATGTATATTCTCTTTTCATCTTATTTCAGTAATAACAATTATCCAGAGGCTTTAAGGTTTCTAGCATTCACCATAGGTTATATCCAGCATAAAAATGTATTTACAAAAAGTAATACACCTTCATTGAATGAAAAAATTGATAAACTAACCTTTGAAATGACTGACCTTAATGCTGATAAATTAAGCAATATGTGGGCAGCACTAGGCGCAAAATATATGCCTTCAGTTCTTTATAAAGTGCGGATGCTTACTATTGATGAATCAGTTGTGCGTGAGTACAGACCCGTGGTTTCGTCCTTAGACAACGATACAACACCAAAAGCAGATTAAACGATGCAAGTAAACTTTGAGATTTTATCGACCGTCGTGTTTCAACATCACTTTTTTAAGAACAACCGTTTAGAGTGTTTAAGTATATTTCCAAGTCAAGAGAGTGAGCGTGTAATGCTTAATAATGGTCTTATATTTAAGCACTTTAAGGATGGATTTACTCTGTTATTCCAAACGAACCTAAATGGAGACGAAAGAAGTAGGGGAGAGGTGGGAGTTGCTAATCATATATTGCGGTTTTATCTGGTGCTAAAGGATTCTAACTTTTATAATTATACAGAAAGTGGAATGGAATCACTTAATAAATCATTTTATTACTTTCATAATATTTCTGAAAAAAGAAAGAATACAGAGTCTACCAATTACTTACACGAAGCGGAATATGTCTCGAGTGATGATGTTTTAACCCAAGAGCAACACGGTGAGTTACCTTTTCAAAAGCCATTTGCTATGGTTGATATTATTATTGATTCTGCGCTACAGAGTGAATATGTAATTTCTTTTAAGCAAAAGAAGTGCTATTGGCGATATATATTGATGGGTGAGTATCTTAATGAGTTGCATAAGCCTAGTATAGTGGGAGAAGATGTGTTATTTAATGGACCTTATTCTCATTTGTTACCTAATAAAAATGCCGTAGTGTATTTTGAGTCCAATAAACCTATTGGCCTTTCTCAAATTCCAACTCAGTATTTTAAACTTGTGGATAATTACGAAGATGAGGCTTTGGGGCACCGAGTCGTCATACGACAATTACCCACTCCCAATGTTGAAACGATATCACGCATTAAAGAAAATTCCGAGATGGAAAATACAGACTATTTAGAAATCTTTATTTATTAATTTATTAAGAGTCACTATGCCAACAAATTTTAAAACACCTGGCGTTTACATTGAGGAAAAAAACGCCTTCCCCAATTCCGCAGTTTCGGTAGAGACTGCTGTTCCTGCTTTTATTGGATATACAGAAAAGGCCGAATGGTATGGCAAATCACTACTCCAAAAGCCAACACGTATTACCTCATTTGCTGAATACGTAGAGCGTTTTGGCGGTAGCTTTCAGGCTAAATTTATGCTGAAGACCTTAGGTGGGGCTACTGATCCTAAGAAAACAGATGTTAAAGAAACTCCTGAAACAGACAAAGATGCGGCTTCTGCAGATACGGAAGCTAAAGCTGATGTTACAGAAGCTAAAAATGAGACTGTTAGTGCTGCTGGGAAATCAACTTTTACAGTAGGGCAAAAGCAAATGTATGCCGAAATAAAGGCTAATCATACGCTCTATCTCTTTAACTGTATTCGTTTGTTTTTTGCCAATGGTGGTGGTCCTTGTTATATTGTAGCTGTAGATACCTATAACAACAAACCTAACGGTATTGAGGTGAACGTAGCTGATTTTATAGGCTCAGACAAAAAGATTAATCCATTAGAGCTTTTAAAAAAAGAGTTTGAACCCACGCTTGTAGTGGTTCCTGACGCTATTGCTCTTGGTGCTGCTTGTTATAACACCATCTACACCGAGATACTAGCTCATTGCGCTAACACCCAAAGTCGTTTTGCAATTTTGGATTTAGAAAAACAGTCGCCTTTGGCTTCCACAAGTGACGTTGTTGGAACATTTAGAAACAAAATTGGAGTTAATAATTTAAAATACAGTGCAGCCTATTATCCATGGCTAAAGACTGCAGTTGTGCAACCTTCAGAGGTCACCTTCGAAAATATTGACTCTTCTGTGAAATTAGCAGACATCCTGCCAGAGGATGCAGCACAAAAAGTTGTAGCAAACTTTAAACCAACAGAATCCACTTCAGAAACTGAAAAACTAAATTTCCATCAGGCTTTAAAGGCCACTAGTCCTACTTACACTAATATTTTGGGTGAGATTAGGGCTATTCTTAATGAGTTGCCTCCTAGTGCCGCCATGGCAGGTCTTTACACTGCAGTTGATAGCAGTAGAGGAGTGTGGAAAACGCCCGCCAATGTGTCGGTGAATATGGTTAATGCGCCATCTGTGGATATTTCGAGTGAGCAACAGGAAGACCTTAATGTTGACGTAATGGCCGGTAAGTCCATCAATGTCATTCGTACTTTCCCAGGTATTGGAACCCTTGTTTGGGGGGGGCGTACCCTTGATGGCAACAGTCAAGACTGGCGTTATATCAACGTAAGGAGAACGTTGATTATGATTGAGCAATCGTTAAAACTATCGGCGCGTGCCTATGTTTTTGAGCCCAATGATGCCAACACTTGGGTCACTGTTAAGTGTATGATGAATAATTTTTTGACCAATCTTTGGAAGCAAGGTGCCTTAGCTGGTGCTGTGCCTGAGCAGGCTTTTGATGTTCAGATAGGTTTGGGGTCAACCATGACAGCTACGGACATTCTAGATGGCAAGATGCTTATTTCGGTAAAAGTGGCTATTGTGCGTCCTGCAGAATTTATCGTCATTACCTTTCAACAACAAATGCAACAGTCTTAAGAAATTATTTATATTTTAAAAAGAGAATATTATGGCAGATGATGGATCAAAACAATCAGCGGGAACATGGCCACTGGTTAAATTTTCGTTTCAAGTAAAATGGGATGATGCCGAATTTATTTTTCAAGAAGTAACTGGCTTGTCTTCCGAAACTCAGGTTATCGAATACCGAGGTGGTAATAGCAAAGTTTACTCAACAGTAAAAATGCCAGGCATTCAAAAGTTCTCCAATGTAACCCTTAAAAAGGGCATGTTTTTGGGTGATACGAACCTATGGGATAAATACAATCTTATTGCTATGAATACCTATAAAAGGTCAACCATAACGATTAGCTTACTTGACGAAGCACAAGCTGTAGCCATGAGTTGGACATTAACCAACGCTTTCCCTGTGAAAATTACTGTTACAGATATGAAATCGGATGGCAATGAGATTGCCGTGGAGAGTATCGAGTTGGCTCATGAAGGTCTAAAAATAGTTAAATAAAATAGTATCAAATGCCAGAATCAACAGTGCCACCTTTTTACCCTGTTTTATTCTCCTTTGAAGTTGTTGTTACGGGTATAAGTGATATGATGAGTGGGAGTTTTCAGGAAGTTAGTGGCATTAATGTTAAACTAGATACTGAAACGATTAAAGAAGGTGGAGAGAATCGCTTTTCACATCGTTTACCTAATCCTCCAAAATATGATAATTTAATATTGAAGAGAGGAATGGTTTTAGACTCGGCATTGATAGTTTGGGCTAGGGCTGCTTTAGAGAAGTTCACTTTTACACCCAAGAGTGTAATTGTTAATTTGCTTGATGAAGCAGGTAAACCTTTGGCATCTTGGTCTTTTGTAAATGCCTATCCGGTTGCTTTAAAGGTGTCGGATTTTAAGGCTCAAGAAAATGCTATTGTGATTGAAACCCTTGAACTGGCGTATGATTATTTTACACGCTTAAAATAGAAAGTGAATTAGTTGAAAAACGAGGTGCTATAACAAAGCCCTGAAGATACTTACAATAGTATGTTCAGGGCTTTAACCTAGTTATCGTATTTGAAATGTTTTGGTACAAATAAAAAATGATGTATGCCTATTGAGATTCGTGAATTGGTAGTTAGAGTGATATTAGAAGAACATAACTCTAAAGCATCAATTGATACCAATGATTTGAAAAAAATTAAGGAAGCCCTAGTGAGAGAATGTACCGAAAAAGTACTAAGGAAATTAGATAACCTATCTGAGCGATAAGATGGCTTTAATTAAATTAAAAATAGAAGCATTTACTAATGCGCAATGCACTGTTTCTACAGGTACTAGTGTAGAGGCGCTGTTTAATCCAGACACCTATTCAAGAAGTTATGGTGTAAACTATTACGAATCAAAGGTAATAGGTGAAAGTGCCACAACCCAAACTTTTGCGGGTATGGCTGGAAATGATATGAAATTAAAATTGATTGCAGATGGAACTGGAGTCATACCGTTACCATCAGGTATTAGTAATGTGGATGGTTATATTAAAAAGATATACGATGTAATTTATAAGATGGATGGAACTAAACATCGTCCCAATTTTCTTAAGGTAGAGTGGGGTAGTTTGGCCTTTATCTGTGTATGTACATCTATAAATATAACATCTTCACTATTTAACGAAGATGGATCTACACTTAGAGCCTCCATTGAGCTAAGTCTGTCTAAAACCGTTGATTTCAAAACAAAGGAAAAGGAGGCTAAAAAAAACTCGCCAGACCTGACTCATGTGCGCACTGTAAAAGCTGGTGATACACTCCCGTTAATGACCTATAATATTTATGGCGATAGTTCTTATTACCTAGAAGTAGCACGTGTGAACAAACTTAAAAGTGTTCAAGCGATCAAGCCCGGTGATCAAATCTATTTTCCACCATTAAAAAAGTAACTCATGCCAGCAAAATCACCTACTGATATAACCGATTCAGCACTTCGTTTTTCAATAAAGGCAAATGGAACTACTCTCAAGGATTTTTACCCTGTAGTATCAATTAATATCACACATGAAATAAATAAAATATCATTTGCCGAAATAGTATTGGTAGATGGAACTGTTGAATCAGCTGACTTTCCTATTAGCGAAAGTGATGATTTAGTACCTGGATCAACCATAGAAATTACTGCGGGTTATGGCTCTGATGCAGAAGAGTCTATATTTTCTGGGGTCATTGTTAAGCATGCCATTAGAATAGATCCTGATAAGGCTTATAACCTTGTTTTAACCTGCAAGCACAAAGCTGTTGCAATGAGTTACAATAGAGTAGAAGCTCAATTTTCAAAGAAACTAGACAGTGATTTGATGAAGAGCATTGTGGCAAATTACGACCTAAGTGCTACAGTGGATGCTACATCAATTACCAATGAAGTTATCTTCCAGAAGTTAGCCACCGATTGGGATTTCATTTCATCGCGTGCCGATTTTTATGGGTATGTTATTTCTTTTGATGGCGATAAAGTAATCATTGGTAAACCAAAATTAGATGGATCAGCAGTGCTGAGGGTGGCTTTTGGTGAGTCTATTATTTCTTTTGATGCTGAGCTTAATGCCGAAAGGCAACCATCTGCATTACAAGTGTCATCGTGGGATATTAAAAATCAAGTGTTGCAAAGCACAACTGCCAGTGAGCCTACATTAAATGCTCAAGGTAATATTGCGGCAAAAGCCATTTCAGGAAATCTAACACAGAAAAAGCTCAATATGACTTCTAACACCCCACTTTTAAAAGACGACTTAAAAGCCTGGGCTGATGGTAGCCTAATGAGAATTAGGCTATCGGCAATAAAGGGAAAGGTGAGTTTTATTGGAAGTGCAAAAGCAAAAACAAATTCGATTATTGAACTGGTGGGTGTGGGAGCTCGTTTTAATGGCAATGCATACACCACAGCTGTTACCCACATCTTAGAAAATGGTGCATGGACAACCTCCGTAAAGTTTGGGCTTGAAACAAAATATGCATACGAGAAACCTGGTTTTTCATATCCAGAAGTTATGGGACAATTGCCTGCCATTAGGGGGTTGCAAATAGCAAGTGTAAAAAAACTCTTTGAAGATCCAGATGCCCATTTTAGAATACTCATCACCCTACCTTCCATGGCCGAGAATCAAGATGGAATATGGGCGCGTATGGCAAATTTTTATGCGACTAGTGGTGCAGGTTCTGGTTTTCTACCAGAGGTAGGCGATGAAGTGGTGGTGGGTTTTCTGGAAAGTGATCCGCGTTTCCCCATTATTTTAGGCTCTCTTTATAGCAGTGCAAAACCGGCTTCATTCACCCCTGCAGACAATAAAAACTACATCAAAACCATTGTCACAAAAAGTAAACTTAAGATAAGTTTTGATGATGAAAAAAAGATTACAACGATTGAAACACCTGGCGGTAATTCCATCACCCTCAGCGACGATGCTAAAACCATTGAGATAGTGGATCAAAATAAAAATTCTATCAAGATGGGCTCTGCTGGTATTACTTTGCAAAGCGACAAAGATATTGTGCTTAAGGCCACGGGTAATATTACCTTGGATGCCACAGGTAAACTAAACCTTGGCTCTAAGCAGGATGTTGCAATTGAGGGAATGAATGTGAACTGTACGGCAAAAGTTGGCTTTGTGGCTAAAGGAAATGCCACTGCTGAACTTTCTGCCACAGGGCAAACCACAGTGAAAGGTGGTATTATCATGATTAATTAACTTTATTAATAAGACAATAATATGGGAACACCCGCAGCAAGACTTACTGATATGCATGTTTGCCCCATGGTCACACCAGGACTGCCACCTATTCCTCATGTTGGAGGTCCCATATCTGGACCAGGAGCTCCTACGGTATTAATTGGCAAGATGCCAGCTGCTGTAATGGGCGATATGTGTGTGTGCGTAGGCCCTCCAGATACTATAATTAAAGGTTCGGCAACCGTACTTATTTGTGGAAAACCTGCAGCGCGCATGGGCGATAGCACGGCTCACGGCGGAACCATTGTTTTGGGATGCCCAACTGTATTAATTGGAGGGTAGAGGCATGGAACTTAAATCATTTTTAGGTACTGGATGGGGCTTTCCCCCTATCTTTAGTAAAGAGGGAAAAAATGTTGGAATGGTTTCTGATGAACAGGATATTGCACAGAGTATTCATATTTTACTTAGTACTCAACCTGGAGAGCGCTTGATGCGGCCTGAGTTTGGTTGTGATCTGCGTAAATTTGTGTTTGAAAAGCACGATTCAAATTTCATTACAGGTCTTAATCACATGATATATTATGCGCTTCTTAATTTTGAGCCACGAGTGAATTTTATTGACGCTACCATTGTTAGTAGAAATGAGCTTGATGGTATTTTGCATTTACAGGTGAACTATACTATAATTATTACCAATACTCGCCACAATATCGTATTTCCATTTTATTTAATGGAAGGCACTAATTTATAATTGATCGTATGGCCACTGACGCATTTATAACAACCAAACAAGGAATAAGCCAATTTGAGAGATGGTTTGACGCCCTGATACCTGAATCCGTTGAGGTTGATTCGCGTGATACGCCTGATTTAATGCGTTTTGCTGCCGAGTTTTCTGGACAGATTAACTATTATAATCTGTCTAATCAATTAGATGGGAATTGGAATGATTTTTTTGTCAGAGATCCTAATATTTTGATTTTGTTGGTAAGTCGATTTAATATCTCTGACACCATTGGCATGTTTAATCACTACAATGATGCTTTTTTAAAGGCTGTAACTAAAGAGGCTAGATTGAACGCATTTTCAGGTCTGTTTTATTACATTTCAAATTTAGCTAGCCGCATTGTGCAGCTAAAAGAACAATTTGCAAAAACGGATAATTTCTCTCAGATAGAGGAACTTCAAATGAACTTCCCGGATTTGGAAATGGAACTACAGCAATTGCAGGATTTTTTTTATGAAGCAGCTCATACCCTTGGAGAAACGTTTTCTGCGAATAAAAAGGTGCCAGACTTCTTTAAAGATAGAATTGTAAATCGGCATCGCAAACCTTATTTTAAGGATGTTACTTCAATTGTGGAGTTGACGGCTCCTCATCAATTATTGGTAAAAATATTTGACCGAATAAATGCAAAATTCTACAAACTGATCGAGATAGCTCAAACATATGTTTTGTATAATAATATAAAAGAACAACAATTTGCTCCGCAATTGGCTTTGTTTATTGCATCACTTGAATTGTATAGTCATCTACGCGCAAAAATAAATGGAATTAACCGTAAACATCTTGATCTCTATTATAAACACCTCCTTGGTTTAGGACTTAAAGCCGGGAGACCAGACCAGGTACTTCTGATTATTGAGCCGGAAATGAATGCAAAAAACACCTTGGTCACTCCAAAAGATATTTTGATTACCGAGGTTAAGGGGGAAGAACCTGTTTTATATAAACTAGAATCTGAACTTTTAGTAAGTCAGATTAAGATAGCGGAGCTTAAAACAGTTTTTAAAGGCAACTTGACCTTATTAGCTGCAAAAAAATCCAATTGTTTAGATGTCATGGATAAACCCATTTATAAAGCATCTCATCCTCTTTTTAACCCCTCACTCTATCTAATGAACTCGGATGTTGTTGTACCTTGGGCTGTTATGGGTGAAGAGCAACAGGTGCGCACTGATAGTTCGCGCACCATGACGGACGCTAATTTAGCCATGATTATTGGGTCACCTTTATTTTACCTTCCAGAGGGTAATAGGCAAATTAGTTTGAAGATTCATCTCAAAACAGATAGTTATCAAGCACTAGTTGCTTATATCGATAATTATAACGAACTAATTGAGGGTGAAATTGAGAACTCCATTTATCACCTTTTTTCTGATGCATTTAGAATATCTTATACGTCCACCCAGAAGTGGATGACTGTTAGTAACCACGCTGTAAGGTTCAATCTTAAAAAAAGAGAACTAAGAACACATCAAAGCAAAGAGGAACAGTATTTCGAAATTATTATCCCACTAAACGAAACTGAGCCAGCTTTTGATGTTTATAACAAAGAAGTTCATCAACAGCCTTTTGATACTGAACTACCACTTCTTCGCATCGATTTAAACAATTTCGCTCAACATCACCCATTTAGTTTTTTATCCAATACCCAAGTGGAACGAATGACCATTAAAATTGTGGTCAACGGATTTCAATCGGTGATGTTGCAGAATAATATAGGGATGCTTAGTAATATGAATCCTTTTCAGGTGTTTGGCGCACAGCCTGCAATTGGTTCCTTTTTAGATGTCAAAAATACCAATCTGTTTAATTGTTTTACCAAACAATTAGCGCTTCATCTTGAATGGATGGATCTTCCGCGTGACAAGGGTGGTTTTGCTACTTATTTTCAAGGCTATGGAGAGCCTTTTACGAATGAATCTTTTCTGGCAGGTATTAGTGCGCTAAACAATGGTGTTTATGCTCCTACAGGCGATAAACAGCAAAAGGTTCCGCTTTTTACCATGCTTCCCTATACCAATACACTTTCATCGCATACGGCTATTGAGAAAATTGACCTTAGCAATATACGGTTTCTCAATCGACCAATGCTAGATGCCGATAAGGACTCTAATTTCACTCAAGGTGTGTTACGCATGGAGTTGTGCTCACCAACAGAAGCCTTTGGACAGAGGTTATTTCCCAAAATATTTCCTGAGATTGTGATGAATAATGCCAAGATGTTTGGCAAAAAAGAGCCAGTTCCAAACCAGCCCATCATTCCAATGCTCAAGTCGTTAAAAGTGGATTATACACTTGAATATTCTGAGAATTTTATTGAGGAGAATTTTCAAAAGGATCCAAACATCGTATTATTTCATCTCCATCCGTTTGGTTACGAAAAGGTGTTTCCTGGCAATAGCAAAAAGAATATTGCATGGATGCCATCTATCGAAGACCACAAAAATTTGATGATAGGACTTGAGAATGCCTATCCTTCAGCAGAAATTAACCTACTATTTCAACTCGAAGATTGTGGCTTTCAACACACCCTTTATGAACCTGAGTTAATCCAATGGAGTTACCTCGCTAATAATACTTGGGTTACTATTGCTCAACGAGATCTCATATTTGACTCCACCAATAATCTTATCAATTCAGGTATTGTAAAAATGCGTTTGCCTGATGTGTTACCAGAGAGTAATACCATCCTTAATTCTAACTTGTTTTGGCTTAGAGCATCCTCCAAAATGGGACATGGCGCTAATTCGCGAATTATATCTATTTATAACAACGGCACTTCAGCCATACGAGTCCTCAATGAATTGGACAATGAGCCCGTTGAGCTTTGCCTTAAGCCAGGAAGTATTAAAGGGTTTAAGCATGCCATCAAAGGCATTCAGCAGGTATTTCAACCATCTGCCTCCTTCAATGGTAGACGTTGCGAAAGCGATGAGAAGTATTATGTGCGCACAAGCGAACGATTAAGGCATAAAGATCGTCCTGTTCAATTTAACGACATCATTCAGATGGTACTTGAAGAGTTTCCTGAGATTATGATTGTGAAGTGTTTTAATACCTATACCGAAGGTTTTCAGGTTGTACCAAATACCGATTTGCAATTGGTGTTAATACCTAAAGAGAAGGATCATAGTGGAATAAGAGATGAGCAACCTGGTGTGAGTCTTTCGATTCTTAACCGTGTTAAAGCTTTTCTACAAGCTAAAATATCACCTTTTATCACCATAGAAGTTGGGAATCCACTTTATGAAAAGGTGAAAATAATCTGTAAGGTGATGTTGACAAAGGAGGCTTCTCTTAATTCTGGCTTCTTCCTGACTCAGCTCAATACCGAGATCAATAGGTTTATTTCCCCTTGGTTGTTTGGTGATAAGGAGGAGGCTAAAATAGGGAATAGCCTTTATAAATCTGACATACTTCTTTTTATAAAAAAGAGAGCCTACGTGGAATACGTTTCTAGTTTTTCAGTAGTTCATTTTTCTAAATCTAAGACAAACTTTTCCAATCACCTTGTGGTTGATATTTCTGATACGGCCTTGGTTAATAGCGATGTGATAGAAGGCTCCTCGCCCGCCTCAGTATTTATTCCCTCATCTAATCATATCATTACTTTAATTAATGAGCCCGAGTTTGAAACGGATCAGGCATCGGGTATAGGACGGTTTATGATAGGTGACGAACTACTCATTGCCGATGATAATGAAAATGACACGCTTCCTGTTGAGCAAATCCCTTTGGATGAATGGGCGGATGATTTTTTTAGTTTAATTATTTCTAAAACCATATAATACCATGCACAGCAATAACACCAAAATCTACGGCAGAGCCGAATTAAAGAATTTTTTTAAAAACGGAACAGTCCCAACTGAGACTCACTTTTCATACCTGATCGATTCGCTTATTAACCAGTCGGATGACGGCATTTCTAAAGATGCTCAGGAGGGCTTTGTTATTACCCCCATTGGTTCTTCTTCGAGACTATTTACCTTTTACAAGGATATTGAACGACTACAGCCTTTGTTCTACCTTGAGAAGGATCAACAAACGCCTCATAGCTTAAAATTTCAATCAGCTGAAGGCGTTGAGGGTATCTCCCAACACGATGAACAAGCCATTTTCTTTCATCAGAGTGGTCAGATGGGGGTGGGCAAACGCTGCGATAAAAATTTTAAAGTGGAAGTAAAGGGCTTTACGGCTGCTCAGGGACGCATTGGAACCTTTAAAACAGGAACAATTGCCGCCGATGGCCATTGGCACTCCGTTGCCGATAACCTCGACAACTGTCACGCTTTTGAGGTGATTGCACGGGTTGGACAAAAAGGTACCGGACGATTTGCTATAATGTATGCAACAGCCCTCAATGCTTTTGGTAATTCCAAAATTAAGAAGAGTTGCGCTAATTTTGGTTTCTTCTGGAATAAAATAAGTCTGAGGTGGAGAGGAACAACTCATAATTACAGACTAGAAATGCGCACGAATCGAAATTATGGTGAAGGAACTCAAATTCATTTTAATATTGGGAAGTTATGGGATGATGAGTTATTCTTAGACGCTAATAGCTTTTACACACAAAAATAAACAAACAGAATAAAGCTCTCGAAGCATGAGTTTGATTGACGAACATCACATTAATAAACAAAATTCAACCGATCCAGCCTCTAATTTTGAGCTGCTTTTGGCGCAAGCTATTGCCTTAACCCAACAACTCTCTTCACAAACATGGACCGACTATAATCTTCATGATCCTGGCATTACCATCCTCGAACAGGTTTGTTTTGCCATTACTGATTTGGCCTATAAAACGGATTTTCCCATTGAAGATCTGTTGACTAACGTGCACGGAAATATTAGTGTGGAGCAGAATGCTTTTTTCGGAAAGCAAATGGCCTTAACCTGCAATCCTGTTACAATTAACGATCTGCGCAAGGCTATTTTAGATGAATTTCAGGAGGTGGGTAATGTGATGCTCTTACCTATTAAATCGCGCCATAGCAGCCAATACATCAAAGGACTCTACCAACTTATTATTCGCCTTAATGAGGGGCTAGGCGATGCTTCCTATCAGTTAGGTATCGAACAAAGGGTGTTGAATTTCTTTCTCAATAACCGAAATGTTAGTGAAGATCTTTGTGGCTGCATATCCACCCTTACACCACAGAAAATAAAACTCTCTGCTGACATTATTATCAAATATAACACAGCTCCTGAGGAGGTTTTGGCTACCATCATCAATAATCTAGAGTCTGCACTTAATCCCATGGTTTCTTGTTATTCCGAAACAGAACTCCTTCAACGAGGAATGAAAATCGAAGACATATATTCTGGTCCCTTGTTGAAAAATGGTTTCATTCCAGATGATGCCTTAAATGTGATGGTTGACACCATAGATCCTATAGAATTAGCTAATATTATTTCTCAGGTTGAGGGGGTGGTATTTGTAAAAAAATTACTAAAAAATGATACTGATGAGTTAAGTGGTTGGAAACCATTTAGATTAGATAAGGGATGTTGTCCTTCCATAGACGTAGATTACTTTGTTAAACATGCGCAACTCATTTCAGATGATTATATACTGCCCATTAACCGTCCTCTTCTTAATGAGTTAATTAGCCGAACAGAGCAACTTAGAACACAAAAACGAAAGGTGTTTGTGAAAAAACATGACAATACGCATATTCGATTGGGAGAATACCGTAATGCAGGAAGTTATTATTCGCTTCAAAATAATTTTCCTACCGTCTTTGGTATTGGTTCTGAAAGTCTTTCTTCGCATGAGTCCCAAGAACGGAAGGCGGCTGCACGTCAGCTCAAAGCTTATCTGTTATTCTTTGAGCAGATAATGGCCAACTACCTAGCTCAGCTTGAGAATATCAGTAATTTTTATTCAACTCTTGATACACCGAGTGATAACCCTTCATATTTTCATCAAGGGCTTTATTCTGTTCCTCGGATAGAGGACTTATTAGTCGCATTTTCATCTGATTCAGCCAACGGTTGCACTTGGGAGGCATTTATGGCAAACCATAGTAACGATTATATCAGAGCCTTAGATAAGGCAATTGAAACACCTGAGACCCGTTATGCCCGTAAAGAACGTGTTGTGGATCATCTCTTGGCTCGGTTTAATATTCAGGTAAATGGCTTACCTGCTCTTCATTATTTCAACCTTTACCTGCAAGGTAATAATAGAGAGAAAGCTCGATTTTTGTTGCGGTGGAAAGGGGTTATTCTACAAAATAGCATTGAGAATAGCTACAACAGAGTTAAGGCATTTAATTATCTAGATAAAGCAGATAATCTTTCAGGATTTGAAAAAAATGTGGCCATGTACTTGCATCTGAAAATGAAGCGAAGCCACAGACTCACGGCAGTTTTTGAAACGGGTAACATTGCACTTGTGGCGGAGAGGACGGTTTTAGATTTCCCGAAAGAACACCATTCTGGTCTTATTTATACTGAGATAGAAGGCGTGGAGATTGAGATTATTTCTGGTTCTGACGAAATATTTAGTCTGGGTAATCTGGATAAACTTATTGTAGGAGCCATTAAGGATGATTATGAGTACATTTTTAGATATCAGCGAATTGATGTCCTTAAGTATGGCATTAATCCAGCTAATTATAAAATCGTTGGTTCATCAGATAAGGAGTATCTCATTATTTATAAAGCACCGTCGGATGACAAATGGATGATCATCAGTCGACAAACCACCAAGGAGAATGCCATAGCCTCCCTCAATAAATTGATTGTCTATCTTAAAAAAATAAACATCCAGTCTGAAGGGTTTCATATGGTTGAGCATTTGTTATTACGACCAGAACTGGATTTAGAAGTCTTTGGCTTTCGATTTAGAGATAGCGCCGGTGAAATCCTATTTCAAAATCATCAATGGTGTTCTTTTGAAGAGCGGGAAGTACTATTAGATTGGTTGCGCAATGCACATGAATCAAACAATGATGAACAGGATATGGAATGCCTTAACTTACAGTTAAAAGTTTTGGATAGTGAGGGGGTGTGGGAAATAATGGAGAGTAAAGAATTCGTTAAGGTAAGGCCTCATTCACTTGATGGAGAGCGATTAAGAACCATGAATGAGTTAAAAAAACTAAACAAAGATAAGACGTGCCATTTCCCCTGTTTCGAATTTTTAGTAAAGCAACCCAATGGAGCCATTATCGAAGAGTCCTTCTATAATCAACGTGTTACCATAGCTTTGCCATTATGGCCAGCACGGTTTCAAGACAGCGAGTTTAGGGTTTTTTGCGAAAACCTTTTTCGTTCTTTGGCACCAGCCTATCTGCGACTGGAATTTTACTGGCTAGGCATTGCACGCATGAAAAAGTTTGAGACTCTATTCTTTGAATTCTTTGAAAAAATGAAGCAAGAGGGGCTAACGCATCAAATGCGTTACGACTTATCGCTGGCTATGACTGCATGGTTAATAAAGCACCAACCAAGAAAATAAGTATAAAAGCACTCGGCGATACATGCAACAAACTCATATCATTCATAAGCAAATAGCAGAAATTACTTTTGGCAATAAGGCCGAAGTGCAGGTCTTGTTTCATGACATGAGCAAGCTGCTAAATAGTCAAATAAGTCAATGTATGGAGCGTGTTTTAGATCGGATGGTGCCTGAAGATACGCTTATTTCGCTCGATTTACTGGAAGTAGATTTAGGTGTGATGGCGTTACCTCTGAATGAAATAGAGTTTGTAAATAAGTATGAGGTGGCCTTTGAAAAAGCACTTGGGGAGCGAATGGAAAAGTTAAACAAGTCTATTGCTTCGTGGGAGGATGGTGTGGGTGTAACCGAATATAGACTTAATCCGGCTGCGCTGTTGCATCATTTTTTGCTTCAAGGTGTATTACCTAGCTGGGGGGCGGGTGCATCGATGAATACACCAGAAGCTATTTTGGCGTCTGTTTTAAAGTTTGATGGTGAAAACCTCAAAACAATGCTTTTATCAATAGGATGTTTTGAACGGGTACGTGTGCGAATGGTTAATCAGTTTTCAGCAGCGCTGATACAAGATCTTATACAATTGTTAGAGCCTATTCAAGCATCCTATATTATTAGTTATCATAAAGATATTGTACAGCTACAGCAGCACAATCAACTGCTAAAAACAGAAGTTGCCACCTTTGAGAAGTCCCTCTGGAACTTCATTCTCACCTATTTGCTGGTGGAGATGGGAAGTCAGTTTGAACGCAAAATGTTTGTAAAAAGTACGCTTGCTCAATTGGCCGCCCATTTCAATTTAACCTATCAAGAGGTGTTGCAACTCTTTGCTCAGGTTGCATCGTCGCAGCAGCATTTAGTGCAAGCCAATCTACCATCGTTTATACTTGAGCTCATGGAGGAAACAAACCAACGTGAGCCTCAACCTAAACCAGCAGATAAGGCACCCTTTTTAATAGAAGACGGTGGGTTGAGAGAAGATGAGGTGTTGATATACTACTTTTTTTATGGAAGCCTACCATTTTCTTATCACCATTACTCATTCGTCTATCTACATAAACTTCTGGCTCTGGAAATAAAAGAGCGACCAGAAAGAATTCAACAGATGCTCAATAAACGGGAGTTAAGCCAACAGATCAGCTGGCAGTTAGCGCACCAGTTGCCCGATGATTTGTTACTAGAACTGGTGAATCTACAAGAACCCACACAAACCACTTTTATTGCCCATTACCATCGTACCTTGCTAAGCGTTCAAAAGAAGAAAAGTATTGTTAAAGCCGAGGAAAGTGAATTTCGCAAGGCTCTCTGGCAATTTATTATGGTCTTTTTGCTTAACGACCGAGGCTCCTTGTTTAATACCAAATCTTTTGTAGAGAGTAATACCCGCCAAATGGCTAATCACTACAATATGAGTTTCACTAATCTGTTGCTTTTTCTTACCCAAGGCATAGGCGAGGAGATGGTGAACAACAACAATTCTTCCACATTCTTTTACATTGTTTCGGAGCTACTGCGCAAACAGAAACAAGTGCAAACACCACTTTTAGCAACGGATAAATTAGCAACAGAAGCACCCCAGTCAGAGTTGGAACGTACTAAAGAGCGTTTGTTTATACACAATACCCTTTTATTCTGGTTCACTAAAGGGTATATGCCATGGTGGAGCCATCACAGTAAGGTTTCACCAGAGGCTCAATTTGCAAATTTCATAACATCGCATCCCAAACAGGCTGTTCTACTTTGGCAACAAGCCACACAGCAAGGTATTGCTAGAGCCTTGTCTTTAAGCAAGATGGCAGAGCCGTTAAGTGCCCTTCTTAAACGAGTGCCCGATGGAGAAATAGCTCTGTCTCGAATAAAACTATTTGAACAAATAGCACTAGCACATGGTCACCATATTGATCAAAAACCACTTTTGGAGGCTTTGTTTAGAGCCGTGTGTATAACCTATAATGAGTCGCATTTCTTGAGGTTTGATACCATGGTCTTCTTAACTAGGTTTATGGATCAGCTCAAAAAACTGACAGGTAAACAACAGCCAATTATAGCAAAACAAATAATTGCTGCACTCCGAAAATACGAGACTGCACAGACTGTCTCTACCGCCAACACTCTTTTGAAAATACTAAAAGCTGATAATACATCATCCACCAATTGTGAAGCAGAGAATCTTTGTTTGCAGTCTTTTGATGTAGAGCTGCTTGTGGTTGATGGTGTCACACTGTTGGCAGGATCTGCCCACCACCAGCTTACTAAGGCTCTTGAATTGGTTGGTTATTATTTGTTGCACAATTGCTTTCCACCCACCGTTCTGCTTACTAGTGAGGCACAAAGTAATTACTTGCTTCAGCGTCTTATCTTATTTATTTATCAGCACGACTCAGCTAAGCTGACTCACCTTATTGATGGTTCTACTAATTCGCCTCTTGCTCAACTGCGTTTGCACGATGTATTTGCTGTCGAAACCAATCAGTTGGTGCGTAATGTAGCCTGGCTATTGGCTCCATTTAAAGAGCGCGACATACTACATTACATTCATTCATTAAGCTCAAATAGTTTAAATACCACTCAATTAGCTACCCTTTTAAAATCCTTAGATAAACATTCTTCGGCTACTGAGCGCAAAAAGCTGTATCAAACCATGATGCAATCTCCTACGGTGGTTCAGTACTTGGCAAGTCACTATAAAGGGGAGGTCTATGATAATTTGTTGCGCCAGTTAACCAATTCTAAGAGTATGGAGGTAGTTAAAACTTATGCGTATTTATTAGCGCTAGCGGTGGGCGACTCGTATGAGCGCGAAAAGCTACAACTCCACCTTCGTGAGTTTAGCCTAGGCTGGTTTTCGGCCTCATCAAGCAAAGGGGTGGATTATTTTTTCACTCATTTTCTTAAACACTTAGCTCAAAAATTAAGTTGGAACATGGTGCGTTTACAAGAGCAGCTTAGTGTTTTATATCCCAAATTAACTAATTTAAATAGGGAGTCATTGCTTGTAATGACCAAGCAAATGCAAGATGATGCCCTGCAATACGTAGCCACCATCACCCATCAAGCCACCTTACATAAAGAAATGCAAGAGCAGGAGCAACAATTAATGAAAGCCTCGTTGGGCACTAACCCACAAGACCTAACACAGGCCTCAAACACAAAAACATCGCTCAATCAATTAATCATGAATGAGCGCGAACTGGCAAAATCCACTAAATTAATTGGCAGCGAACACCTCTTTGTTAACAATGCTGGTATGGTGCTGTTACATCCCTTTTTAAGTACTTTTTTAACACGGGTGGGTATATGCGAAGGAGGCCAATTTGTGTCTGATGAGGTTCAGCATAGAGCCGTTCATTTGCTACAATATTTGATAAACAATGCCTTAGAAACACCCGAGCACGAGCTGGTTTTAAACAAAGTATTGTGTGGATTACCCATTGAAGAACCTATTGCTAATGCCATTGACATAACGGAATTGGAACAAACAACGGCACATGATTTACTGAAGGCTGTGATTCAGAATTGGGACAAAATGAGCAACAGCTCTGTGGAAGGGTTGCAAGGCTCCTTTTTGCAGCGTGAGGGGATGTTATCAGAAAATGATCAGGAGTGGACCCTCAAAATTGAACAACGAACCTACGACTTATTGCTGCAAACCCTGCCTTGGGGCTTGAGCATGATTAAATATCCTTGGATGAATAAACCACTAATGGTAGAATGGGCTTAATTATGGATACGCTAAAAACAAATGCCGAAACATTAACTACTGAATTGCAGTGGTTGGCACAAATTATCGACCTCCGCATGAAATTATACTGGGGTCAAGCATGCGACTTTACGGATATTACAGAGCTAATACCTCCCGATTTATCAAACAATAATTCTACCTATGCAGGTATTGTCAAACACTATGGTTTTACTTACCCCGAGCGTGTGGTATTATTGTTGGCCTTGGCGCCACATATTCAACCTCAATTGCTAGATGTGTTTTTTACAAAAAATGCAGACTTCGACCGCAACTTCACCGAGTTTGGTGGCATAAAAGGTCAACATCACAGTGGTTTTTTGCCTACGGGCGAAACGGCCGCATTTATTTTGGCGGCCAACGACTTTGAAAAGCGGTTCCTGCTGCTCCATATCCTTGCCGATGACCATCCATTTAGGCGGTTCAATATTTTACAAATGAATGCAGCTCAAAACAACGAACCGTTCTTAAGTGGTGTTTTAAATATCTCATCCGAATATTTGAGTTATTTCACTCTAGGCGTTTCGCATAAGCCCGATTTTAATGCCAACTTCCCAGCCAAACACATTACTACCAATGCAGGGTGGGACGATCTTGTTTTGGAAGAGGCCACCATGGAAGAGGTGGTTGAGATTCACGACTGGATTGAACATGGCGACACCCTGCTCAATGAATGGGAGATGCGCAAAAGTATTAAACCAGGTTACCGCACCTTGTTTTTTGGCCCTCCGGGCACTGGTAAAACGCTCACCGCTACCTTACTGGGTAAAACGACTGGCTTAGATGTTTACCGCATCGACCTATCCATGGTGGTGTCTAAGTTTATTGGTGAAACAGAGAAAAACCTCTCACAGGTGTTTGATCAGGCGGTGCATAAAAATTGGATTCTCTTTTTTGATGAGGCCGATGCCCTCTTTGGTAAACGTACCCAAACCAGCAGCAGCAACGACCGTTATGCCAACCAGGAAGTGTCGTACCTGCTGCAACGCATCGAAGACTTTCCGGGTGTGGTGATTTTGGCCACTAACCTCAAAGCCAACCTCGACGAAGCCTTTAGTCGCCGTTTTCAGTCCATGATTTATTTCCCCATACCAGGGCCAGAACACCGTAAACGACTATGGCAAGGTGCTATTTCTAACAAATGCACCTTTGAGCCCGCTATTGATTTAAACGAGATAGCCCATAAATACGAAATGGCAGGTGGAGCTATTATTAACGTTATACGCTACTGTTCGCTGCTTGCCCTTAAACGTAACTCAAACACTATTCTTAAAAAAGATTTGCTCAAAGGAATAAGAAAAGAGTTTGCTAAAGAGGGGAAGACGGTAAATTAGTAGAATTCTTATTTGATAAAAAACTATCTTTAAAATAACGAACACTTAGAACCATACATTATGTATTCAAAAACCTCAGAACCAACAAAAACAAACGGAAGTGTTGCCGATTTTTCGGGCACCAACGCCACACGCACCATGCCAGCGGTGCCCGTATTACAAAAAGTTACACCCGACGAAGAGCTGCAAATGAAAAGTGCCGTTGTGCAAAAGGCAGAACCCGAAGAGGAAGAACCCTTGCAAGGTAAATTTGTGGCGCAACGCCAAGCCCCCGAAGAAGAACTTCCTAACTAAACACATTACACACTTTTAGTTATGCAACCAACAAAAACCAATCTCCAAAATAAAAGCACCAACGAACAACAAGGTTCGGTTGGTGCTAATGCCACGCGCAGCATGCCGTCGGTACCTGTATTACAAAAAGTAGCGCCCGAAGAAGAACTTCTGCAAAAGAAACCCAATAACACCGGCTTGCCCGACAATTTAAAATCGGGCGTAGAAAACTTATCGGGCATTTCGATGGACGATGTAAAGGTACATTACAACTCCTCCAAACCCTCACAACTACAAGCCTTGGCCTACGCTCAAGGCACCGACATACATGTGGCTCCGGGACAGGAACAGCATCTGCCCCACGAAGCTTGGCACGTAGTGCAACAAAAGCAAGGGCGCGTGCAACCCACCATGCAAATGCAACAGGGCGTGGCGGTTAATGACGATAAGGGCTTGGAGAGTGAGGCTGATATGATGGGGGGCAAGGCGGTGCAGATGAAAAGTGATATAAAAACTAGTATAGGATTTGTAAAGAATCAACACAAAGCTTTTGTAAAAAGGAAAATAAATGAGATTGGAGAAAAAAGGCAACAAGTGAGTCAACTTTCTCAAAAAAACGTGTTTAGTGAAAATCCTTCAAGTCAGATAATTCAGAGAAGAACCGAGATTACCTATAATGCAGGAGCAATGACATATTGGACTTCAGGTCTACACACAAACAATTTAACAGTTGGAATAGGAACCGATGCTCTTTTAGATCCGGCTGACCCTAAAACTGGATCGAGAACGGCACCTGCTCCGCACCCTTCGCCATATACAAATGGGAATTGGCCAACCCTCTACCAAGGTCATCTATTAAATGCAAATTTAGGGGGGCAAGCAATTCCTCAAAACCTCTTTCCTGTCACCCCAGCCTTTAATGGGCAGCATTCTTCTGTGATTGAAGATAGCGTAAAAGCAGAATTATTGAATTTAAACGCACTTCAGAATAATCCTGTAACAAGGCCTAATTATATAAATCGACGACTGCATTATTCAGTGGAAGCAATTAATCCAAATATTGTAGCACCATTTCGGCCTCTACACATACGAGATACAGTATTTCGATGTACAAAGGAATATACTCAGAATAACATTGGGCCTGGACTTGGGACTGGAATTGACCATACATTGAATCATGATCAATTGGATTTAAATGTACCAGCTCCAGCTGATTTATCACTCAATTCTCAGTTGGAAAATATAGGCTGGGCACCTGCCGCAGCACCTACATATTATTTAGGAGTACATCCAGGAGTGGGATATGCACCTAATGTGCGAAACGTTAGAGATGGCATTGGCGGACCAATCGTACCTAATGTACTCATCAATACTTAGATATTTGCAAGACTACCTTGCTAGCGCACGTTTGTAACGTGTGCCTCTCAAAAAAATTAAATCTTCAAACCCCCAAAATCAACAAAGCCAACCTCAACAGTTGGCTTTGTATGGTTAACAAGGGGTGAGTGATACAATTAATTAATTTTGAGCTGTTATAGGAGTTGTCTCCTTTTTAGCATTTTCGGCAATGGGAGCTATTTGCTTACGTATGTTCGTAACTTGGCGATACATAGTGAGGCTGTATTGAGTGATTGCAAGCGTTTCAATACCAATCATCCGGATATATTTACAAGATAATGATGAAGAACAATTGAAGTACCATCCGTTTTTGTATTTGTTGAATGGTATTTATAATATTCATTGTTCCTGTTTTTACTTTCTTTTAATAAGTCACTTTTAGTCCATTGCAAAGTTGAATTTGAGGAATTATCTATAAGATCTTGAATCCATGAATTTATTAGCAAACTCCAATGAGAACAATCTCCTGATTGCACATAAGCAATCATTGCGCTTTCTTTTAAGTTTACTCCATGAAGATTTCGTTTAAACCGCTCAATACCGCCAGAATATTTTTGATCATCATCACCTATAACATATTCCTTTTCGCGTTTTTTGGGAAACGTTGGTAGTCGTTTTGCTTCCAAGGTGAAAAATGGAGCATCATCTTTATAATGCAGAAACACGCCAATATCAACTTTTCTATTCTGACCTTTTTCTTGCTTTTGAATTGTTTCTTGCTGAAATATAAACGATGGCATTTTACGATTTGCATAATAAGCCAATGTTTTTACTAAATGCTGCGTTAACTCTTCTTCCGAACTTTTATGTAATGCTTTGAATTCGGCTTGAAATACGGGTAGTGTCTCATCAATAAACGCTAATAAACGGCTGTTTATCTTACCTTTTGAACAAGAAGGAGCAGGTGCGTTTGTTGCAGGATTAAGTTTGTCTTTTAACATATCAGTATCCTGCATTATATAGGTCAACAATCGTTTCGTCGGCATCTCTTAAAGCAACAGATTTTAACCAATATCTCAGTTCTTTGGGTTTTAAGAAATATATTCTGTCGCCATCATAGAATTTCACCACTCTATTAATCCGATAATTTACACCCAATGTATGCTGAATTAACCGAGCCAAAGAAGCTTCCGATTGTTCATCGGTAAAGACTTTAGGAGGAGAAGCATTATTTGATGAATAATGAAATGAAACTGCTATGAGATTCTCTGTTTTATAAATATTTTCTAGTCGATATTGTTTTCCATCTTCCTCAAATAATGAGTTTAATACGTTTGAAAAAACATCACCAAAAGCGTTTATCTCATTATCTGTTGCAGTGTTTAACGACTTTACACCTGTTTCTTTACCTAAAAAGTCAAGCCCATAATGTAGCGTGTCGTCAACAAGTATTTGTTCATATTCTGACAACTCTATTTCCGATGAATCTTCGGGAAAGGGAAGATTCATAATGTCTTGTTTATAAATTGGAAATGTTGATTTAGTGACACCGGCTCTGGCACTAATTGATAAAAGGAAAAACCTGAAAAGTTGATTATTGGAAATCGTATCTCTTATTTTTAAAAGTTCCTCTATGTCAGACTCAGGAGCATGAATTCCTACAATTTCATTTCTAAAAGTTAAATACTCATCAACAAAATCAATCGGCACTGAATCTAAGCCAATACTTTCCTTTATTAATACATGAGGTGCTTTAAATATATCTTTATTCTTAAAAGCTCTTCTGTAGAAATACTCATCGTTTATTATGTATATTTCTTTTTTATTTATACCATTATTATCAAAAGAACTAGCTGGCAGTGTTCTATAACCTGTAATATAATCCGCTTTTTTATATTTCCCCTCCTCAATTTCTTGTCTTGTTATATCATCTTTTGACTTGCTAAAAGCGAAACCTTCCCCATAAGCCCAACCTTTATCTTTTCTTAGATCAAGAAATTCTTTCAACGTTTGAAAAGCACTTAACTTCTTAATGAATGCAGGCAATCTTCCACCGCCCAAAAGATTTGCTTTCCAAACAAAGGGATCATTCAACGCACTTTCTTTATTTACTTTATGGAAATCGTAATGGTCAATTTCAAAATACTGTCGCTCTTTTGCTGCTTTCAACTTCTTTACCGTAATGTGATAAATTGGCTGTTTATCTGGTTGTTTGTTCTCAATAAAAACGGTAGATACCGCAACATTCTTTTCATTTCCCTTATTCTTGAATAACACATTACTTAAATAAGTAAAATCAATAACCTGCGGGATATTATAATTTGAAAACAACCATTTTCTGAAATCAATGGGTTTTTGAGAATTATTATAGAGTAACGGCCCCGACGGCAATACAAACGCTAATAAACCCGTGTCTTTTTTTGCAAGTTTGATGCCTTGTAAGGTAAACCACAACGAGCTTTGGTTTTGAGGGACTGCAACGTCAATCGTTTTAGCTAATGAATTAATAAGTTTTTCATTAGAGCCATATTCCACAAAGGGAGGGTTGCCAATAATGAGGTCAAAAGTCCCTTCTTTATCTTTTGAAAACCATTTGAAGAAATCTGAAGAAACAATATTATTGTTTAGGTTATCAAAACGAAGATTCTCCCATATTACTTTAGGAGACAGCATGTCGCATAACGTTAAACTCAGACTAAAAATGGATAGGTCTACAGCCTCTTCAACATAATCTACACCGTAGATATTATCTCTCAGAAGTTGTTTCAGTTCTTCTAAATGTTCTTTCTCTGGTGTAATCCATTTGCCGGTAGTCTTATGCTTTTCAATGCGCCACCAGTCAATTAATCGTTTATATGCAGATACAAGAAAAATTCCTGAGCCACAAGATGGATCCAGAACCTTGTAGTCTAATTTCGGAGAATGAACAGGCATGCATTCATCTATCATGAAATTTACAAGATAAGATGGGGTGTATGCCACGCCCTTATTCTTATCTGCTTCCAGAAACATTTCATAAATACTGCTTATCAGTTCAATAGGTAGATGATTGAAGGAGTATAATCTCCATAATACATACTGTTTGCCTTCAATATCTCCAGAGAGGAAATTTGCTAATGGAGACAGGTCTGTTTTTATAAGCTGTTTCCTGTGGTCGTCAGACAGGAAAAAAATCTTCCCGTTAAAATGATCACTTAAATAGTCAAAAAGGTTTAATAAAAACCCTCTTTTGATTACTTCAATGGAATTTTTTGAATAGCCAAATTCTTCTTTATTAAAGAAATCGGCAGTAAATACCCTGGTTTCGTTACCATTACCATCAATATCTACACGTTCTTCAAGATACTTAATCAGTATGCCGAGCACAAGTAATTTATTGGCAACAGACTTCTCTAATTGGATATCTTCAAGAAATGAAATTCTTGCATTTTTTAATTCTGAGATAAGCTTTTCGTACGCAGTCGAACTATAACCAAAATCAACGGGGGTCTGTTCCCAGAATGTACCGTTATCGAATTTTTTGCCTGAATATTTATCAAACTCCTCCAATGCCCCACTGATGGTATTTAAAACATCAAAAGGCGTAATGTTGAAATCTAAATGTTTTGTATAATCAACTGGTTTTGATGCATTAAATAGTTTTACTTCTGTTTTTGTAATTACCACATACAACCTTACTTCTGAAGAACTCCAAATGCTTTTGTGTATTTCTACTAGGTCTGCTTGGTTTATCGTAAAGTCATAAATGTATAATTGAGGTATTGACGGACGTGCGTTATTTGGGTAATTCCTGAAATAAACGGCGTCTGCATTGAGTCGTTTGGCTTTTTCAAGATGAAGGCGTTGATGATAATTAATTTTTGCAGTGATATGTTCCAATTCTCTAACTTGAATCAATCCTGAAGAATTTTGTTCATTACCAAGCATTTCAAGCTTTGATAAACCATCTGTATATTCTTTAGTTTTTATATTCATATCTTAAAATTTTCACCGACCAAAGATATTAAATCTTTACCTTCGATTGGTTTTATTTTTTTGTTAATTGCCAGTTCGGCCTCTCTACTCAAACCCAACCATTACACACCCTTTAATAACGAACAAAGCCAACCTCAACAGTTGGCTTTGTATGGTTAACAAGAGGCAGTTAATAATTAGTTTAGTTAGTACTTGATTGTTCTACTTCGGCTTTTTTAGCATTTGAGGCCATGGTAGCTCTGGTTTTTAGCTGTGTGGCAAATGGTTCTATATAACCGTTTAGGGTGTTAATGGCGGCATCTACCTCAGGGTAGTAACCCACTACCGAATTGAGGTAGTTAAATACTTTTAGGATGGTTTTTTGTAGTTTGCTTACCGCCTCCTGACTCGATATTTTGCCTTTGGCAGCGCTGGTTAGTACTCTGCTTTTTTCATTTTCCACAAAAAGGGTGTTACTGCTCTGTAACTGTGCAATAAGCTCATCGGCACCAAGGGTGCTTACAGCACTTATTAACTCTGGTGAGTTGTTGATGTCACTCAACAATTGGGTGATGGCATTGGTTTCGGCCACATAACTATGGGCTTGCATTTGCCAGCCTCGGTGACGTATGGCATCTTCTAATTGACGACCTGCCGAACGAATGGTTTCGTTGCTGCGGTATTTGGCTGCCATGGCTAAACCTTTTAGGGCAAGTATCACATCGTCGCGTTGGTCATCGAGCTGAGCACTCACTTGAGCGGCTTCTGATGCCGTAATTTTACCCACTGCACCATCATATTCCCTTATGGCTGCGTCTAAATCTTCTACCATTTTTGAGGGTATCTGCTTCGTTTTTGCTAATTCTAAAACGGTAAGCGAGAGGTTGCGAGCCAAAGTTCCAAGCTCTTTTACATAGAGCTTGGAGATATTAAAACTGATAATTTTGTTCATAAATAGAGTTTAGAGCCTTTTGTTAACCGTTTAAAAATAAATAGATTATTCATATGTTGCAATATCAACTCTTAAAAAACGCAAAAAAAGTAACGCTAGGTAGTATGTAGGTTAGCAATGGCATATCACCCATCAATGCTTGCGTGCAATTTTTACAAAAGCAAACTCACCCATTGGTGCTTTAGGTCAATTATTGTGCAAAGGGAGCAAGGTGATGGATGGGGTTGGTCATGCCTCTTTAAAAACCAACTCACCTAAGGATGGGGCATGGCAAATAGGCTCAAAAACAAGCTCACCCATCGATGGGTGAGTGCAAAAATGCTCAAAAGCAAAGACACCTATCAATGCCTGATGCGTAAATTTAGAAAAGGGAGTTAGGGCGTTTAAATGTTAGCTATTCTTTCACTGTCCAGCCATAAATTGTATTAATATCATTGGTAACTAAGGTCATTTTTTTAGCTTTATACTTCCAATTTAAAACAACCTTGTTATGACTTACTCAAGCACGCATCAAAAGCACGAAACCACCCAAACAAACAATGGCTTTGCAGGTCCTAATGCACAACGTAAGATGGCGGCTGTGCCGGTGCTGCAAAAAGTGGAGGAAGGAGTGGGCTCTACTCAGAGTAAGTATGTAAGACAATTACAGACCAATAACCCGTATGGTTCCTATAAAGATGTAGAAAAAAATGATGCACATCATACACCTAGTGCCTTATCTTTAGGGTGTATTGTAATGGAAAAATGGAACGATGGAAAAGAGATGTCTGAGCTATCACCAATTATAAGCGATTGGTTACCATCTAGCATTTACAACAGTGCCTCTGCTATTCACTTGCCTACTGATGTTCATAAAGAAACTGCCAGTTATGGAGGACGCAATAAGGGGCGTGTTATGTCAATAATACATGAAGGCAAAAAAAAAACAACCTTAGAATTGATGAATGAAATTGTTAAAGACGAACGCACAACCGATGAAAGATTAGTTCGGAAAATATATGAAAGTGATATACCATATGATGCCTGTGCCAATAATGATATAGAAGTAAGTAAAAGCATTGATAATTTTATTGCAGATCTTAAACCTCCAACAAAACGTTTCAGAAATTGGTCAAATGAAGAAAATGAGCAGTTTAAATCAATTGTAGACTATGTAAGAAAGGAAAATAAAAAAATGCCGGCCCGTCAATTGTTTGTAATAATCTCTAACCAATTGGTTAAAGCGAGAACTTTAAATGAGATACGAAATCATTATCAATTTTTATGTAGCAAAAATAATAAGACAGGCATTATGGATGAATTAAAATAGGGACTTTGTTGTTTTAAACAATTTTTTATTTTTAAGATCCCATATAACCAATCAATATAAGCCTGATTTTACTGAAATCGTTGATGCGTTTGATGTTATCGCAAATGATTCAGGTTTTAATAATAGTATAATGCCTAACTTTTTATATAACACCATGCACCTGATCGACACCCTCAACATCCAGCGTTACCACACCGATAAAATTGATAAATACGGCCATCTTACCCCGCGCGCCTTGGGCTGGTCGGCACCCGAGGCTCAAATCATTCGTTTTAATGTATTAGCTCAGATAGATGATCTCACCAACAGCTCTGTTTTAGATGCTGGCTGTGGTCATGGCGATTTATGCACGTTCTTAAACCGCCAGTTTAGGGGTGTGCGCTATTTTGGAGTCGATTGCAATGAAGGGTTTTTAGATGTGGCCATCCAAAAGCAACGTACTTTTGCCGAAACGGCCTTTTTTCATGGTGATTTCCTGCAGGCTTCGCTACCTGTTGTTGATTACATCCTGCTTTGTGGCTCACTTAACTACCGTACCAGCAATGCTAACCATACCTTTACTGCCATCACCACTCTTTTTAACGCCTGCCGAAATGGTTTGGGCTTTAATATGCTTAGCTCGGTAAGTAATCCCCAAAGTTTTTTGATTAGTCACAACCCGGCTCAAATACTGGCGTTTTGTCAATCCATCACACCCAAAGTGGTTTTGAAGGAAGATTATTTAGAGGGCGATTTTACTATCTTTATGTACCATTAAACCATTGGTAGCATGAAGCTATGTTTACTTTATTTTCATATTAGCCAAATCATCCCATTATGAATTTTTCATCAGCACAAATAACCGATAAACAGACGAGCAATGGTGCTTTTTCAGGAGCCAATCCCCAGCGAACCCTTCCGGCTGTGCCGGTGCTTCAAAAGGTTAAGCCAGAGGAGGAATTGCCGTTACAAGGTAAACTTATTACCCAACTTCACGCCGCAAAGAAAGACGAAACTCAGCAAACCAAAGCCAACAACACTGGTTTGCCCGATGATCTTAAGTCGGGTATAGAAAACCTTTCGGGGTACGCCATGGACGATGTACAGGTGCATTATAACTCACCTAAACCTGCGCAACTGCACGCTCTAGCCTATGCCCAAGGTAGTAATATACACATTGCACCCGGACAAGAGCAGCACTTGCCCCACGAAGCTTGGCACGTGGTGCAACAAAAGCAAGGGCGTGTGCAACCCACCAAACAAATGAAAGAAGGGGTGGCCGTGAATGACGATAAAGGCTTAGAAAGTGAGGCGGATGTGATGGGGGCAAAGGCATTATCACAACATGAACCCATTAAACCCATTCACTATTGTCAGCCTAATACAAGGGCTAATGACCAGCAACCTGCTCAACGTGTAATTACCCGTGCGATGTCGAAAATTATTAATGAAACGGAATTTAAAACTGATGAAGATATGGGAAACACCTATAATTGGTTAGCTTCAAAATATGGAAGTGAAGTTGCTTCAATTATTGTAAACGCCATTCTTGATAAAAAATCATTAAATGTAGCTGTTGTTGATGAAATCAATGACCAAGAAGAAATGGAAATTAATATGATTGATCATGGTGGTTTGGCTGAATACGATGATCCAATGGCTGTTGATCAATACATCTCATCTAATCAAATCACACAATTTGCTCGTAAAGGAAATACAGAAACAGGACCAAAATCCTACGCAACAATAAATTCTGGTAATTATAAAGATGTGTCTTATCTCACGGATGGAAAAGGAGCCATTGACTTTAGTACTGCATATAAGCAAAAAGCTTGGACTAATCCAGTTTTGCCAGGTTCGGAAGTTAATTTATCAAAAGCTAATAAAGTTATTGATAAAAAAAATAGAGCCCAACATTTTGCCATTGGAGATTTCTTATACTCCAAGAATACTGGCAAAACAAAAGCATCGGATACCACCAATTTGCGCAAAGGAAAATGGACATGGCATCACATGCCTGATCCCTACAAAATGGTTTTGGTTGACATGACAGTTCATGCTAAGCATGGGCATAATGGTGGTGTATACCTTTGGTAAGTTTTGAATAGAAACTACTCACCACTTTATATCTGATTTGCCTTTCGTAGGTTGCAAACATCTCACTAATAACCATATTGTTTAGGCTAAATATTATTGCCCTCATCGCAATAAAGTAAGGTAATATGCATTACATTTGGTTGATTTTTTCACACCATTGATCTAAACCTTGTCGTACCTTTTTGTCATGAACTTCATCATACGAAAATCATCCCTTGCCGATTATCCCTTTCTGTTAACGCTCGAAAAAGCGGCTTTCCCAGAGTGCCAACGAAGTACATCTAAGAGTTTAAAAAACAGCTTGACCAGTGCCAAACAAGCT
>QKIO01000216.1 GCA_003251015.1 Bacteroidales bacterium | reverse complement strand
CGTAAACGCTTTTGTAAACTCATCAATGTGCATGCCTAACATGGCTTCGGTAATAATCATATGGCCTGTAGACGATATGGGTAAAAACTCAGTAATACCTTCAACAATGGCTATGATAATGGCTTCAAATACACTCATGATTTTCTTAGTTTAGAACAAAAGTAATTTTTTCTGATATTAAATGGATGCCTCCTTTTAAATGATTTTCACTTTTTAAAGCTGGGGCTGATGCCGGATGTTTATTTTACTTTGTTGGCCATGACTTTATACCTAGGGTCTTCCAAAATATTAACTTCGATAAGGTCATCGGCGTTGGCCAATAGATTTTTGCAATCAGTACTTAAATGTTTCAACTTAACGTGTTGTAACGTTCGGTTATTTTATTAAGAGCTTCAATGGCAGACATATCCACCACTCTGCTTTCTGCAAAATCGATAATGACATCATTAGGGTCGTTTAACACATCAAATTTATCGTTAAAGGCAGAGATAGAGCCAAAAAACAGAGGGCCATCTATTTGGTAGTGTTTCACACCTTGTTCATCCACAAACTTACGTGCTCTAATGCGTTTGGCATTATCCCAAGCAAACACTAAAGCAGCTATGATAACACCGATCAATACTGCCAAAGCAAGGTTGTGAAGGAAGATGGTTACCAAAGTCACCGTTACCATCACAAACACATCAGACTTTGGCATTTTGTTAAAGGCACGAAGACTCGCCCATTCAAAAGTGCCAATGGACACCATAATCATTAGTCCCGTAAGTGCAGCCATTGGCACCAACTCAATCAAGTCAGAACCAAACATCACAAACACAAGCAACATCACCGAAGCCACAATACCCGACAAACGCGCCCGTGCGCCATTAGATACGTTAATTAAACTCTGGCCTATCATGGCACAGCCACCCATTCCCGAGAAGAAACCCGATGTAATATTTGCAATGCCTTGAGCTACTGCTTCTTTGTTGCCTTGGCCACGTGTTTCGGTTAACTCATCCACAATATTAAGGGTTAATAAACTTTCGATCAGTCCCACTCCCGCAACAATAAAGGCAAAAGGGGCGATGATGGTAAGTGTGTCCCATGAAAAAGGCAGGTTTGGTATGTGAAATGGTGGAAATCCACCTTTAATAGAAGCAAGGTCGCCCACTGTTTTGGTGTCGATGCCAAAAAGTGCCACAATACCAAATACCACCAAGATAGCCGCTAACGAGGCTGGTATTACTTTAGTTAATTTAGGCAAGCCATAAATGATAAGCATGGTTAAGGCCACCAAACCAAGAAGGATATACATAGGAGTGCCTGTTAACCAGTTTCCTGCTGCATCTTGAAACTGCACCAATTGAGAGGAGAAGATGATGATGGCCAAGCCGTTAACGAAACCAAAAATGACAGGGTGAGGAACCAAACGAATGAGTTTGCCTAGTTTTAAAGTACCCGCAATAAGTTGGATGATACCCGCTAACACCACGGTTGCAAATACATATTCAATACCATGAGATTTTGCCAATACCACTATAACTACGGCTACAGCTCCCGTTGCACCAGATATCATACCTGGTCTGCCTCCTAAAATAGAGGTGACTAAACCCATTACAAAAGCAGCATACAAACCGGTTAAAGGTTTTAAGCCAGCAATGAGGGCAAATGCTACCGCTTCGGGTACCAGAGCTAAAGCTACGGTTAATCCCGATAAGATCTCCGTTTTGTAGTTAACCGGTTGCGATAGGTCGAAAAGATTCAAATATTTCTTCATGTATTTTATTTAATGATCAAACGGGGTTGTGTTGCCGTAAGATATTTGATATTAATGATGGCTTAATCCACACGAAAATGGTGATGGATAACAAGAAATTAGGCTTCGTATATTTGCTGAAGCGGGCACAAAAGTAGTGCTTTATCACTTACCAATCAATAAAAAAGATATTTTAGCTTCGATTCAACAATTATAACAGTCAGTATTATTGTTTATTAGGGTTTCAGAATTAAGGTTTGTTACGATGAACAAGTAAGTATCTGGCTTGTTTTACCATGACTAAATTAAAACTCATTATCTTTCAAAAAAATACGATTATGAAACAACTTTTCACAAAACTAAGCTTCATTGTAATGGCACTTCTTGTGTTAGCATCTTGCACTACCTCTCCCAACAAACCCAAATTATCTTCTGATACGCACGAAGTTAAAGCACTTGAGGTTATTAATACCGATCAATATAGTTATGTAAAAGTAGAAGAAGCTGGAGAGCAGCATTGGATTGCCATACCGCTTAGTGAAGTGAAAATAGGGGAAGTCTATTACTATGATGGTGGCCTTGAAATGAAGGATTTTGAGAGTAAATCACTGAAGCGAACATTTCCAAGTATCTTTTTTGTAGATGCTCTTCGCACACAGGCAATTGTTGTTAAAGACATGTCGGCAGAGCCTATTGCCAATAAAAACTCAGGTATCGAACAAAAGAAAACCAAGATAGATGTTGTTGATGGAGGAGTAACCATTGCGACCTTGTACGAGAATAAAAATGAACTAGCCAATAGCAATCAAGTGGTGCGGGGTGAAGTGATTAAAGTCAACAACGGCATCATGGGACGTAACTGGGTACATTTACAAGATGGCAGTGTTTATGACGGCGATTATGATTTAACACTTACCACCATGGACGAGGTGAAGGTGGGGCAGATTGTTACGTTTAGTGGTTTAGTGCATCTCAACGTCGATTTTGGAGCAGGTTATTCTTATGCTTTAATTATGGAAAAAGCAACGCTTGTGAAGTAGGTAATTGTCTTATATAATAATGGGTAACATATGGTTATCCATTATTTTTCACTAAACATATATGTAAGTTGG
>QKIO01000031.1 GCA_003251015.1 Bacteroidales bacterium | reverse complement strand
CAAAGCCTCCACTATCACTAATGGAGGCTTTATTTGTTCTAAAATCTAAGTATTCTAAGTATTAATCGTGATTAAAGAATCTCAATTTTACACGATGCACCTTACGTTTCATCCATATTTGACTTGCGTACATTAAATAATACATCACCGGAATAAATAGTAAAGTAAGGAAAGTAGCAAAGGTTAATCCGTAAATGATAGTCCATGCCAGAGCACCAAAAAAGGCAACGTTATCTCCTCCGAAGTGTATATTAGGACTGAAATCGGCTATCAAACCATAAAAATCGATGTTAAATCCGACAGCTAATGGTATCAACCCTAAAATAGTAGCTGTAGCAGTTAACAACACCGGCGTAATACGTGTTTTACCAGCCTGTACAATGGCTTCACGCGTTGATAACCCTCGCTCTTTTAATATGTCGGTAAACTCAACCAGCAGAATACCGTTTCGCACCACAATACCCGCAAGGGCAACCAATCCCATACCAGTCATTACAATTGATATGGTTTGTCCAAAGAACACATATCCCAACAATACACCAATCACACTAAAAACAACCTCTACAAGAATAATGATGGGTTTTGTGATGGAGTTAAACTGAGTAATTAGAATAAATAAAATCAAACAAAGCGCCACTAACATAGCTCCAGACAAGAAATTAACCGATTCTTTTTGATCTTCAGTTTCTCCAGTTATAGTAGCTTTTATTCCCTCGGCCTTATTAAACTTAGTAAGCTCCTGCGCCACTTTTGGTAATACATCATTGGCGGTATAACCAGATGCTAAAGTAGCCGAAACGCTAATGGTACGCATCGAATTTTTGCGATTGATACCACCATAGGAATTTACATAATTTACTTTTGCTACCGTAGCCAAAGGAATAGAACGCAATTGACCTGTATTCATATCTCGAAAAGTAATTTTATGATTCAACAACCGATCAATATTATCACGCGTATCGGCCGTATAACGAATTTCTATCGGATATTGGTCTTCGCCATCACGATATTTAGACGCCTCACTTCCATAAATAGCTGTGCGCAACTCGCCACCTACTTGACCTATGGAAATACCCTCCATATTAGCACGTACCCGATCAACCTCAATGATAACTTCTGGTTTATTATTGTTAAAATCACTTTCAAAAGCACTACACCCTTTAATACCAACAGAATCGAGATGTGAGATTAGGTTTTCAGAGGTAGCCACTAATAATTCTAAATCATCACCCGAAACTTCAATGTTAACAGGTGAACCCGTTGGAGGCCCCATCACGTTTTTAGCCACCTTTATTTCGGCACCCGCAATATCTACAACGTTATTTCGTATCGAATCAAGGTAAGGAAATGTACTTTCACCATGCCGTTTTTCAAACTCCACAAAGTTGATGGATATTTTAGCTTTGTTAGACGTAACCATTCCCCATTCAAACTGCGATTCGGAAGCACCCAAAGCCACGTTTGAAACAATGGATTCTACCATAGGGTTATCCTCACCAATAATTTTTTTTACGCGCTGTTCAACCAAATGGGCTACTGAATCAGTCACATTCACATCGGTACCTACCGGCATTTTTATAAAAACGTTGATATTGGATGGTTCGTTATCAGGAAAAAAACCGACTTGTGGTGGATACTTACCTACCAAAAAGATGGTGAAAATAAATAAACCTACTAAACCACCCACTAAATAATAAGGTCTACGACCAACTACAATAGCGCGAATAACTTTTTCGTAACGGTATAAGATGCCAGGAATAACTTGCTTTTGAAAGTATAAAAGAATTTTAAATCCATACAAGTTATGAAAAATGTAAAATAAGGAAACCAGTAGGGTTAAATTTCCAAGAAACTTATAATCCATCAAGCGGAACAAGACTCCAAAGGCCATGATAGCGGCTCCATACACAAACACCCGTTTTTTTGGTAAAGCCTTTTCTTCATCTTCATCGTGACGCATAAACGAAACGGCAAAAACTGGATTGATGATATAGGCTACAATAAGAGACGCAAATAATGTGATAATAAGTGTTACAGGAATATAAAACATAAACTTACCTGTAACTCCTGGCCAAAAAGCTAAAGGAAAAAAAGGTGCCAAAGTGGTTAATGTACCCGACAGAATTGGTACAAACACCTCGCCGGCGGCATACTTAGCAGCCTGTTTAATTCCCATCTTAGTATCTTTAAAAATACGATGGGTATTTTCTACCACCACAATAGCATCATCCACCACAATACCGAGGGCAAATATGAAGGCAAACATCACCAACATATTCATTGTAAATCCAATGCTAGGCATAATAGAGTAGGCCAAAGCCATGGAAAGAGGAACCGAAAGACCTACAAAAATAGCATTGGTTAATCCCATAAAAAACATCAATACAAGAACCACCAAAATAAAACCAATAATGATGGTGTTGTTTAGATCAGTAAGAGTTATCCTTGTTTTTAACGACTGATCAGCCGTGATGTTAATCTTTAAATCCTCTGGAAATGAGTTTTTCTGTGCATCTTCTAATATTTCTTTAATAGCATCGGAGGCTTCTAAAAGGTTTTGCCCACTTTTTTTGATGATATTAAGGGTTAGTACATTATTACCATTTAAACGAGCATAACTCTCACGATCTTTAAAATCATCTTTGATCTCCGCTATATCTTTAAGAAAAACTAGAGCCCCACTACCGGACTTAATCACTAAGTTTTCAATGGTCTGAATATCTTTAAACTCACCCACCACACGCACCGCCCTGCGCATACCATACATATCGATGGTACCTCCAGAAACCGTCATGTTTTCGTACTTAATTTTATTCTCAATATCAGTAAACGACACATTAGCCGCCTGCATTTTATACATGTCCACATTAACTTGTATTTCACGCTCCAATGCACCTACCAGATCAACACGAGTAATGTATTTAAGGCCTTCGATGCTTTCCTTTAGTTGATCGGCATAGACTTTAAGTTTATCAAGCGGATAATTACCCGATATATTTAAGTACATGATCGGCATATCAGCAATGTTGATTTCAGTCACCTGAGGATCTTCCAAAATATTATTTGGCAAGTCGCGTTTCGTTTTATCCACCGCATCTTTCACCTTTTGATTGGCCACATCCGTTTTTATATTGGTTTGAAATTCAACCACAATAGACGAATAATCTTGCACCGAAGAACTGGTGATTTTTTTGATGCCATTGATTCCTTTTAGATTCTTCTCTAAAGGACGTGTCACAAGGTTTTCCATATCAGCTGGCGATGTACCAGGATAAATGGTGCTAACAATGTATTGAGGAATGATAATCTCTGGAAATTGTTCTTTAGGGATGTTATTATAACTAATCATCCCAAAAATCCCGAGAAAGATGGCCAACATATAAATGCTCGTCTTATTATCGATAGACCAGCTCGTTGGCGCAAACTCCTTAAATTTTTCTTGAAGTATTTTTTTCATATCCTTAGTTCTTTACTTGATCGCCATCTTTCAAATTCAAAAATCCAGTGGTAATGACTTTATCACCCTGGGTCAATCCACTGATTATTTCAACAATGCCATTGTAGGTAACGCCAGTTTTAACAACCACTCTACGGGCAATCAAGGCATCTCCTTCAGGCTTTGCTACCCAAACATAACTACCCGTTTTATCATTGCTAACGGCATTTATCTCAAGGGCATAGGCCTTGTCGTTATGGTAGTCGTTAATGCGTAACACAGCAATCATGTTGGCTTTAATATTGCGATCGATGTTACCTAAACGTATTTCCACCTGAAACGTACGGTCGTTTAGGTTTATGTATCTACTTACAAAAGTCAGTTTTCCTTCAACCTCATAATTAACATCCGGCAACACCACACGCACCATATCACCATCATTTACCTTAGCAGCATAGGCTTCGGAGATGGTAGCCACCACCTTAATGGTTGAAAAATTAACCACTTTAAATGCAGGTATTTGAGGCGATACAGATTGGCCTATCTTTAAACCTACATATTCAACAGTTCCATTGATCGGTGATTTGATGGAGTACATGGCAATTTGTTGCTCTAGTCCTGCAATTTGAGCTTCCATACTCTCTTTTTGAGTTTTTGCTTGAAGGTATTGTACTTCAGAACCTATCTTTTGATCCCATAGTCTTTTTTGTTTGTCATACATTTCAGAAACAAGCGAGTAAGATGCCTTTAGCGCCTTGAGTTGCTCACTGGCTGCTTTAGTATTAAGACGTGCTAATATCTGCCCTTTTGATACCTTGTCGCCAGCCTTAATCTTAACTTGCTCTACAACCCCCATGGCTTCGGCAAAAACATCTACATTTTCTTCACCATCCAATTTACCTTGAACTTCAATGTAATGATTAAATGGAGCTAATGTTACCGGTTCAAACACCACTGTTTTAGCTCTTGTAGTAACTGGCTTTGTGTTACTAACCTCCTTTTCAAGTTCAGTTATTTTTGCTTGCAATTCATCTTGCTGCTTCTTTAATTCGCTAAGATTATTCTCTTTGCTAGGTGTACAAGCAACAACCATAAGAAGTGCGAGTATCGGATATACATTTTTAATAACTCTTTTCATATTAGTCAATATTATTTTGTTTTAATTCGCACTTTTGGTTAATATTCGTTCTAGACTAGCTTTTTCTGTTAGCAGCGCTTGCTGCGACATGTAATATGTCTTCTGTGAGGCTAGGTACTGATTTTGACTTGTTGTTAAATCAATACTCGACACCATACCCTCTTTGTATTTAATCACATCTTTATTGTACACACGCAAACTTAACTCCATACTTTCTTTCGCATTTAAGTAGGTGTTATAAGCCGATAAATAGGCATTTCTAACAGCTGCAAATTGAGTTATTAGACCTTGTTCAGCTAATTTATATGAGTTCTGAGATTTAACATAACCCAACTTCGCTTGGCTCAAGGTAGAAAGGCGAGCGCCACCTGTTATCAAAGGTATTGATAAGGTAAGACCAAAAGTATTTGCAGCTTGAAAGTCTAAGCTAAAATTGTTCAGATTCTTATGATAGGCATAAAAACCCGCTAACGTAGGAAGAAACTTAGTGTACTCTCGATTAACCGATAGTTTTGCAATTTTTTGTTGGCTCTGAGCTAATTGATAATCCACCGATTGAGTCACATCAAAATTCTCTACCATTATAGATTGTAAAGGAGCTAAAGCCACTAAATCGTTTATGCTATTGGTCAACACCAATGGCTGATTGAGCTCTAAACCCAATTGAATCTTCAACAACAGATCTAAGGTGTTAAGTTGCCCTTTAAGGGTTTCAACACCCGATTGCAGATTGTTAACTGATATTTTCAACTGGTCAACATCCGTTTCTTCATTAAGGCCTTCTGCATTATATGCCTTCACTTCTTCATACAGTTTTTTGATAACCGCCAATGTTGAATCTAAGTTTCTGGCTGCCTCTCTGGTTATTAGAACCGCATTGTAGGCATTAGTAATGCTTTCTATAGTTTGATCGGTAGACTTTGCATAAAGTTTCTTTTCCAGCATTTTATATACCGATGCAGCCTGTAATCCAACGAGCCACTCTCCACTAAAAATAAGCTGAGACGCTACCACATCAACCGATTTTGAATGAGTTAAGCCTGTTGGAATCCCTGGTCCATCACCAAATTTAATTTCAGCCACCGTTGGCAAATACGTGTATTTACCCGTAGCGGTCACTTGCGGCAAACCTAAGGCGGTTACTTCCCAAACCTTTTTCTGAGCGATTTGGTAGTCGAGGTTCGAATTTTGAAGATTGAGGTTGTTTTTCACCCCTAACTTAATGGCTTCGCTGAGCGAAAGCCTTAAGGTGTCAGTGCTTGATTGAGCCTTAACACTGTAGCCAGCACCCATCATTAACACCCACAGCAAAACATAAATAACGTTCTTTTGCATACTACTAAAATTGTAAATCATAATCGTTTAACTTACTCTCAAAATATTTTAATCCTTCTGCATTTGCCAATCCTCTGACGTGATAAGCAAATAATTCTTTAATCCATCTAACAGATGTAAACTCTTCTACTGTTATTATCTCGCCATCTAATACCCCTTCTATTCTTGACACTTGAAGTTTTGAAATGATTTCTGCATTTACATCTGACCGATATAAGCCCTCAGCAATCCCTTTTGATATATTATCATTAAAGAAATCAAGAACCCGAGTACGTCGCACTTGTGTTAACTTTTTGTAAATAACAGGATAATACTTCTTTAAATCATAAAAAGACGATGGGTTATGATCTCTAATTATACTTAAAAACATCTTATTTGCTTCAAAAAGCTGATCAATAGCATTAAACTGATTGATGTTTAAATCTTCAAATCGTTTACTTGAACATCCCTTTTCAAATTCAAAAATCTTTTCCACCAAATCATTCTTGTCCTTAAAATGCAGATATAGCGTTTTCTTTGAGATTCCAAGTTCACGCGCCACATCATCCATTGTCACACTCTTTATGCCATACTTCATAAATAAGTTGTGAATTTTTTCAATAATATAATCTAACTCGTCTGCCATTCTTTCAAAACTTTATTTACTGCAGAAACTTTTAATATCGCTAAAGTTTCCGCAGTGCAAATATTATAAACTTTATTGAGATATAATGCAGTGCATCGTTAATAATTGTTAATAACGAGTACATTACACACAATACGATTAAGTAACCGCAGGTTAAAGCTCTTCTTCTAAGAAGGAGAAGTTTAAAACAGATGGGTAGGCAAAAACTAAGGTGTTATTCATTATTTTGTAAAGCGTCCTTATTAATCTGGATCATAAGCACTCTTTACTCTAGTAAGGTTAAAAAGCATAAGTATGTGCATATCATCCGCGCCTAAACAAACCAAACTACCTCAACGAGGCACAACGCCAGCAGCCACGCATAATATGCGTGGTCACCAAGCCGCCAACAACAAACCCCGTTTACCACAACCTACGTTGCGGTATACGGGGCTATTCACATTATACCCTTTCAGGGTAATGCAAAAAGCCTTATCTATTAATTGCGCCTGTGACCAAAGCCTCCAAGCAACCTCCAAAGGTGTAGCTGCGTATTTGCCATCAAAATCGAGAATCTCTTCATCCTAAAAAGTGTGGATAATCCGTAGTATCTTCATCCCCTTTATTCATCATCAACCAACAAATTTTAAAACTTGCTGCTCTAAATGGCGGTTTGAAGTAAGAATTCTCTAACTTTATTGAGTTTTGTGTTTTTTACTATAAATATGTACGCTATGATAAAATACGTATCCTTAGTTTTTATTCTTTCACTAAGTCTGCTCATGGGCGGATGTGCCAGTAAACGTTACTTCAAAAAGGCTCTTAAATATGAACAAGCTGGTTTATATTCTAATGCAGCCGACCTATATTACAGCTCGTTAGCGGCGAATAACAACAACATTGAGGCTCGAATTGGTTTTCAGCGTACTGGCCAGATGGTGTTGGAGGATAGAATTAAGGTGTTTAAGTCTAAATACAAAAGTGGCACAACCAAAGAGGCGGTATATGCTTTTAGAGAGGCTGATGCATATCATAAAAAAGCTGAGTCGGTGGGTGTGAAATTATTACTACCCCAAGAACAGCGCGTTTATTACCAAGAAGTGGAGGATAAGTATCTAAACAATATATATCAAGATGCCTCTAAGGCCTTAGAATTAGTGCAATATGGCGCAGCCGAAACGTTGTTTGCCGAAATATTAGCCATCAACCAAACCTATAAAGATAGTAAGTCGAAATGGGTGATTGCCAAATACGAACCCATCTACCAACAAGGCAACAATTACCTTAGTGCCAAACAATATCGCAGTGCCTATTATCGATTTGATGAAGTGGTAAGAGGTGCCTCTGCCTATAAAAATAGCATCGAACAACGTGAGACAGCGCTTCGTAATGCCACTTTAAGCATTGCCATAGCGCCAGTGGGCTTGAGTGATAAATCAGACAAAAGCACAGGCGAGCAGCTAAAGACCATGATGGCTAATGAGATTAATCAAATCAAAGCTCCCTTTTATAAGGTTATCGACGACCAGAGCATTCGGTCGGTATCGTATTGGCGTTCGGTATCATCACCCGAATTGGCGGTGCAGTTGGCCAAAAGACAAGGCAGTCGTTTTGAAGCTAAGGCCGTATTCACCATGTCTATTGACCGATATAACCGCACCATCGCCGCAGCCACTAAAACAGAGAAGCATGGTTATGTAAAACGTAATACCACGGTGGTTGATAAGGCTACCAATACCACATCTCAAAAAGTGGTGTACGACAAAGTTGTTTATTATGAATACACCCAAGAGAGTAAAGTGCATTTTACCTTGGAGTATAAATTATTTCGCATCGACCAAAACGAGTTAGCCGTGTCGTCACGATTTGGTGATGAGGAGATTTCGAAAGTGCATTATGCCTCGTTTGATGGCGACGACAAAGCGTTGATAGCCGGTTATTGGGTATCAAAAGACAAGAGTTCACCCGATGATAAGATCTACGAAACAGGTCAGGCTGCTAAAGAATTACAAGCGTTATTAGCAGCTCCTAAAACCATGCTATCGCTCACCGAATTAGAAAACAAACTATTTGCTAGATGCGTGAATCAGATGGCCACTCAAATAGAAAATTATAAACCCGAGAATTAAGATGATAAAAGTCGTAGTACTTGGTTTAATGTGTTTGGTGCTGTTACCAAGCTGTGGTTCGTTAGCTGGCAAGCGCAAGCGTGCTGCCGAGTATGAGTTAAATCGTCCGGCGTGGGTAACTAGCCGTCCCGTTAATGCGGGGTATTATTATGGCATTGGCATCTCCCCCAAAAAAGGGTCAGTGATGTATTATGAAGACCGGGCTAAGGAACGTGCCTTGGCCGATATGGCGGGTCAGATTAATTCCAGCATTCAAACCGAGACATCGTATTATAAAGTAGAAGATAATGCAGGCGTGCGTGATTACATTCAAAGTCGTATTAATGCCAGTTCGTCTGAGTTTTTGGAGGGTTACGAATACCTCGAGAAGTGGGAAGATGATAACCATGTGTATGTCTTTTATCAATTATCGAAAACACTATTTACCCAGTTAAAAGCCAAACGAAAGGCAGAAGCTCTAAAAAACGCTGAGCTTAAATACCTCGATGCTCAAAAAATGGAGCTGGCCAATGAAGTGATGCCTGCCATTACAGCATATGCCGAGGTTATTGATGCCTTGAGTGGGTTTATGGATACGGATAATACGGTGCTGTTAGCCAACCAAAAGGTGGATTTGATTTTAGCTAGTCGCTACCAACTACAAGCGCTTATTCAAACATTGAGAATAAGTGTGAGTTCAACTAAACTACTACTCACGCCTCTTGAACGTGTGGATGAAGGGGTGCTTACTTATAGTTTAAGTAATGATAAGGGCACGGTGCAAGATGTGCCGGTTCGTTTTGTGTATTCGGGAGGTTACTTGTCTACCGACATCGTGATGAGTGATGAAAAAGGCTTGCTTGC
>QKIO01000173.1 GCA_003251015.1 Bacteroidales bacterium | reverse complement strand
GCCAATGGCACCGCTCCTACTTTACCTACCATCAAAGTATCTGCCAAACCCACTACCATCTGCCCTGCATAGGATAGAATAAGAGGGAGCGCCAATTTTAAATTTGAAATATATGCTTTGAGATACAAACTCCTCATAAAAAAATATTAGTTACAGCAAGGCCTTAAAAAGCAAGGTAGAAATCTTGCGTTAGCAAACGATAAGCAGGCGAATAATTATGCCGTCCATTAAGTTCAACAATTAATTCATCGCTAAGACACTCTGCAGCTTCACTTTTAACAAACTCTAGTAAAACACGTTTGGGCAACGAGCGCTCAGTAGGAAAAACAGCCGTTTGACGACAAACTGAGAAACCAAAAGAACGTGCACATGCTCATAAGGATAAATAAGTGAAAATAAACCACCGATAACAATAAGACTTGAAACACATCTAAATAATTCTTCATAAGGCAATGCCACAGAATGCCGAGCTACATTTCGTTTGTTATCAACAGACTTGAAAGCATTAGAGTAAAATGGGGGGTTACAAACTATTAGATCAAATTTACCATCCTCTAAGTTTACATCCGAAATATTTTTATTAGAGACAGACAAACGGGACGACCAAGGTGACAAACGGAAATTATCATCAGCTTGAGCGCATGCTGCACTATCAATATCCACAGCATGAATTAAAGCACTGGTAAATCGCTGAGCCATCATCAAAGCTATAAGACCACTTCCTGTTCCTATATCAAGTATCGAAGAAGGATTCGCATCAAAACCTGCCCATGCACCCAACAAAACACCATCCGTACCCACTTTCATGGCTACCTTACTTTGTTCTACTTTGAATTGTTTAAACTCAAAATAACTATTGGCCATACGTTAAAAATGTTCGTTTACACCTAAACTAAATAAAGCATAATCGTATTTCACAGGATCAGAAGGGTCTAACAAACGTAAATTCCGCGTTAACTCATCAACCGCCTTCCAATCATTTTGAGTACGGGTTAAGAGTCCAATTTTACGCGACACATTACCTGTATGCAAATCGAGAGGCAAATACAAGTCACTAGCTTGAATACTTTTCCACAAACCAAAATCAACACCTCGATCATCAAAACGAACCATCCATCTTAAAAACATATTTAAGCGCTTAGCTGAAGATCCTTTAAGCACATTAGCCACATGTTTTTGAGTACGGTCGGGGGGATTAAAAGAAAGAAATACAGACCTAAAAAGAATCAAAGCCTCGCGCACGCCACCTAGAGCATAACCTTGGTTAAAAACAGCTTCTAAACCACCACATTCCTGATAAATAGACCGCAAAGCTTTTATAAAATAAAGACAATCAGCAGAACTGAACGTGCGGTAATAAAAACGCTCAAACACATACATATCGTCATCAGAGGCATTCATCAAAAAATCATAAGGCGAATCATCCATCAACTCCATCCAAAGATTAGCTTTGGCTAGTATCAAATCTCGCCTGCCCCATGCAATTACAGAACTCAAAAAGCCAGCAATCTCAATATCCTCTTTTAAGGTATATCGATGGGGAATAGATATGGGATCATTGGGGATAAAATTGACCTGATTATATTGAGCTACTTTATCATTCAAAAAGGAAATAAGATCAGTTGAGAGCATCTTCATGAGTATGAATGACACCATCTTTCATTTCAATAACTCGATCACACATTTTGGCTAAGTGATAATCATGAGTGACAATAACAAACGTTTGATTAAACTCGCTTCTAAGATCAAAAAACAGCTTTTGTAATTCTTCTTGATTATGAGAATCTAAATTACCTGATGGCTCATCGGCAAAAATAACGCCTGGATTATTAATTAAAGCACGAGCAACAGCAACCCGTTGTTTTTCACCACCGCTCAGCTCATTGGGTTTATGATGAAGGCGATGAGATAAATTTAAGAAATCTAATAACTCCTTGGCACGCGTTTGGGCTACCGTTTTACTGGTTTTATTGATTAATGCGGGAAGTATTGCATTTTCTAACGCAGTAAATTCTGGTAGTAATTGATGAAATTGAAACACAAAACCAATTCGTGTATTTCTAAATACCGCTAATTGTTTTTCTGACAAAGAACAAATGTCAACCCCATCAACTAACACTTGACCTGAAGTAGGTTTATCTAACGACCCAAGTATCTGCAATAACGTTGTTTTACCAGCACCACTAGCTCCTACTATAGAAACCACCTCACCAGTATTTATGGTGAGATCAATGCCTTTTAGCACTTCTAAATCGCCATAACTACGTTTTACATTTCTACAAATTACTCGTTCCATACTTTTTAATCCTCCATTATAATATCTCGTCCAGTTACGACTCTACAAAACTAGACGAATTTAATCATGAATTTGATCACCTCTAGATACAGCTCCACTACTTCGTAAATCGTTAGGGTGAGTAACCGAGGGCTTAGACTCCTCACTAGCATATGCATCTATCGAAGTCTCTCTTTCATTGTTAACTATCGACTTTTCATCTGTATCTAAATCTTCTGTCACACCTTTTTTGATGGTCTTCACTTCCTCATTAATAGAACGCTTAACCTTGGTAACCTCTTCATCCAAGCCTTGCGCACCTTCTCTAAACTCACGCTTCAACTCATCCGTAGCACGCCTAAATTCATTCATACCCTTACCCAACATACGAGCTACGTCGGGAATCGACTTGGATCCAAACAACATCAAAACAGCCAATAAAACAATAACAATTTCGCCTCCTGATATAAATGCAAACATAGCTACTACTATTTATGTAAACAAAGATAATAAATTAGTGACAGTAGAAACCAAAACACACAAAAAGAGCCTTGGATAAACCAAGGCTCTCTTAATGATATCTAAAACAAAAATACTAATTATTTTTGAGTTCTTCTGTCCATAAAGTATTTTGCTACCGGAGAAGCAATATACAAAGATGAGTAAGTACCTACTACAATACCTATTAATAACGCAAATACAAATCCTCTAATTACATCACCACCAAAAATAAAGATCACCAACAAAACAATTAATGTTGTTAATGAAGTATTAATAGTACGACTCAATGTTGAATTTAACGCATTATCAATCACTTCACCCTTATCTTGTTTTGGATGTAAACCAATAAACTCACGAATACGGTCAAAGACAATCACAGTATCATTAACTGAATATCCAATAACTGTTAATATAGCTGCAATAAATGCTTGATCTATTTCTAATGAGAACGGCATAATCGAATAGGTTAATGAAAACACGCCCAATACTATAATAACATCATGCATCAATGCAATAATAGCACCTGCTCCATACTCCCAATTCTTAAAGCGAATGAAAATATATAGGAACATAACTATTAAACTAAAGAATATTGAATAACCTGCTTTAGTCTTAATATCACTTGCAATGGTTGGTCCCACTTTTTGAGAACTCATTCTGTAATCCGATAAGAACTTATCTTGACTCACATCAGAACCAACAAATGATTTCAAACCATCATATAATTTACCTTCTACTACGTTGTCTGCATTTTCTACAGCTTCGTCTACCATATAGTTTGTGGCAATACGAACTTGCTTACCGTCAGTACCAAATTGTTTAACTTCTACATTCTCACCATCAAAACTAGCCACTAATGACTTTTGAACTTCTACTGGTGAAACTTGCTTATCAAACTTCACAACATAGATACGACCTCCAGTAAAATCAATGCCTCTCTTTAGACCTCTAACAGCTAGTGAACCAATCGATATAAGGATTAATACACCAGAAAGAATAAAGAAGCTTTTGCTTTTTGCTAGAAACTTGATATCTACCTTATCAAATAAATGACGTGTAAACTTAGTGTCAAATGTAAGGTTTACTTTCTTATCAACCATCTTTTCAAAAATCAATCGAGTGATGAAAATTGCAGAAAAGAAAGAGGTTAATATACCTATCATTAACGTAGTTGCGAAACCTTTAATTGGGCCTGTTCCAAATAAGAATAGAATTAATGCAGTTAAGAAAGTCGTAACGTTGGAGTCAATAATTGCAGAATATGCATTACTATAACCATCATGAATAGCCAACTTAAGCCCTTTACCTGCCCGTAATTCTTCACGGATACGTTCGTATATCAAAACGTTTGCATCAACCGACATACCAATTGTAAGCACAATACCCGCAATACCAGGAAGTGTTAAAACCGCACCAAAAGAGGCTAGTATTCCTACAATAAAGAACATATTAGAAACCAATGCAAAATCAGCTACCCAACCAGCACGCACTCCATAATAAACTAACATGTAAACCAATACAACAATAAACGCCCACATAAAAGAAGACAATCCGCTATCTACAGCTTCCTGACCTAACGAAGGTCCAACTACTGTATCTTCAACAATACGAGCAGGAGCAGGTAATTTACCTGATTTTAAAATATTAGCTAAATCCTGAGATTCTTCTGGAGTGAAATTACCAGTGATCTGACTTTGACCACCAGAGATTTCAGTATTTACAGTTGGAAAACTATATACTAAACCATCTAAAACGATAGCAATACTTTTGTTGATGTTTGTTTTTGTCAAACGAGCCCATACTTTAGAACCTTCAGCATTCATACTCATGCTAACTTCAAACTGTCCACTTTGACTAGTTTGACTGCGAGCTCCAGTAATCACATCACCTTCTAATGGTGCACGTCCATCATGTGTGCTTGCCTTGATAGCTACTAACTCAAAAGCTGATTCTTTCTCATTTACCTCAGCACCAAAACGTTGTTTAAGATAATCTTTAGAAATAGCTTTAACAGCCCAAAAGAATTTTACATCTTTTGGAAAAAGACTACGAATCTTATCATTAGCTAAATACTTATTAACATTAGCCGTATCGCGAGCTAAAGCAACACCTACTACAGGACCTCTTTGTTGAGGATGATTTGGCATTAAATAAGAGAAGAATGATTTTCCTTCTGTAGCTACCGTATCTTTGGACGCAGAATTTGTTTGATTTACTTGATCCAACAAGGCAACTTCAGTCGAGGTCGCTAATGTATCAGTAACTTGACTTTCAACAACAGACAAACCTTGAGTAGATTCCAATACACGAACCACTTTGTCAGCTTCTACAAAAGACTGAAACAAATCGGCATGTTCATAGGTCTCCCAAAACTCTAAACTAGCTGTCCCTTGCAATAACTTACGAACACGCTGAGGATCTGTAACACCTGGTAATTCTACCAATACACGACCAGCTTTCTCTAACTTCTGAATATTAGGTTGAGTTACACCAAAACGGTCAATACGAGTACGCAATATATTAAATGCATTATCGATAGCGCTTTTAGACTCTTCTTTAATTACCTCTAATACTTCCTCATTGGTAGAATTATAAGTAATACGTTCTTTTAACTCTACAGTATTAAAGATGGTGGACAATTGTGCATTTGGATCAATACGAGAAAATGCTGAACCAAACAAGGTTATAAAATCCTTTGAGGTATTTTTCTCTGCAATTTCAGCTTCCTTAAGTGCTTGTAGGAACGTAGGGTCAGTGTTATAGTTAGACAAAGCTCTAACCACATCCGCTACCTTCACTTCAAGTATCAGGTTCATTCCGCCCTTTAAATCAAGACCAAAATTGATTTCGCGTTCCTTACATTCTCTGTAAGTATAATCACGCATCCACGCAAACGTAAAAACGGTTTCGTTGGCCATGGAATCCAGATAAGCAAATTTCTTATCGGCATCACCATTTGCATAATCGTCTGCCTTACTCTCAACACTACGAGTCTGGTAGGTAAAAATTAATTGATAAAAGCAAACTAAAGCCAAAAGAATGGCAAATAGTCTTATCGCTCCTTTGTTCTGCATCTCTTAGATATTTTTTATTGATTAGAGTTTGACATACTTTTACGTCACAATCGCGCAAATATATTGATTTTTTTTTAAAAAAATGCTGCTAATATTTTAACCTATTTTAAATATTTAAGTTAAATATTGCATTTAAGCCTTGATGTCCGCGCAAAAAAAAGCGAGCTAAATTCAGGTGTCATCATCACCAACAACAACTTACCATCCACAAATACAAACCAATAGGTGGGAATTCAACAAGATAAACTACTTGTTTTTTGCATTAAGACGGTTAAACATAACCGCCAAATGAGCATACAACGAGGTATTTTGCACTACCACATCATCACCTACCTTAATACGAACAGGCGTAAAATTCCAAATGGCTTCTATGCCACCTTCAACCATGATCGTGGTTACTTCTTGAGTGTTTTCTACTGGCACTGTTAAAATACCAATACGTACGCCCGCTTGAGTCATTGTTTTAAACTCATCGATATGATAAATGGGTACTCCTTCTATAATCTTACCTACTATAGAAGGGTTCACATCAAAAGCTGCTACCACTTTTAAGCCAAACTGCTTTAATCCATGATCGTGTAACAACGCTTTACCTAAGCTTCCCACACCAAACAAATACGCCTCATCAACAACAGTAAAACCCAAAAAGCTTTCCAACTCTTCAATCAAAGGTTCTACTTCATACCCCACTCGTGTTTTACCAACAATACTGGTGTACGACAAATCTTTGGTAACTTGGGTAGGATCAACACCCATGTCTCGGGCTATAAAAGTGGAAGAAATATGCTTCATTCCATCCTTTTGAGCTAACTTCAAATAGGATAGATAACAAGGCATGCGTCGCAAAGCTGGCTCTGGTACGATTTGATTCTTCTTTTTATTTTCTAAAGACATTGTTATTGAATTGCAATTAAACAGTTACAAATGTATAGAAGTTTTTTTAGTCTGAACAACCCATTTGAGGAAAGTCGTCCATTACATTGTTCACAAGAAGAAGTAATGCTAATTTTTGAACAAAAAAAAAGGAAGGTTACCCTTCCTTAATTTTCTGTGGGCGATGAGGGAGTCGAACCCCCGACCCTTTGGGTGTAAACCAAATGCTCTAAACCAACTGAGCTAATCGCCCTAATAATTTGACATGTAGACTATTTAAAAAAATTAGTGGGCGATGAGGGAGTCGAACCCCCGACCCTTTGGGTGTAAACCAAATGCTCTAAACCAACTGAGCTAATCGCCCTAATTTCTATAAACAAATCTAAATCTCATTCCAACATTTTGAAATGATTAAATAAGGTGGGCGATGAGGGAGTCGAACCCCCGACCCTTTGGGTGTAAACCAAATGCTCTAAACCAACTGAGCTAATCGCCCTTATTTAATTTTGTCTTTTCTCATTTGAAAAGCGATGCAAATGTAGATTTCTTTTTCCTCTCCTCCAAATTAAAATTGCATTTTATAACAAGTCTGCAACTAAAAAAGTACTACCTCCTATGAAAATCAAATCATTGACCTCAGCATTTTTCTTTGCCTCAGCAAGGGCTTGCAATGGCGATTCATACGATCCACCATTTAAACCATGCTTAAGTGCTCGCTTTTGCAACTCCACACAATTTAAACTACGAGGTATTGAGGCTTGCGTAAAGTAATAAACGGCATCCTTGGGGAGTAAAGAAAATACAGCTTCATGATCTTTATCATTAACCATCCCCAAAACAAAATGCAAATCTTTATGCGGAGTGTTTTTTATCTGATTAACAATAAACCGAATGCCATCTTCATTATGCCCCGTATCACAAATCACTCGTGGATTATATCCTAAATACTGCCAACGACCTTGCAAACATGTATTTTCAACTACTTTTGCCAAACCATTAGCAAGAGCACTGTCATTAATATCAAAACCTAGATCTTTTAACACATCAACAGCACTCAAAACAGTTAAAATATTTTTCTGCTGATAGTCTCCCAACAAACCAATTTTTAAATCTTTAAACCTCAAAACACCTTTCTTATTATAAATCTGAAACACCTGTTTCTCATCAACCGATATCATGGCAGATGACAATGTGTATTCTTGATCACCAAAACGCAAATCACTTTGATTGACCGCAGCAACATCTCTAAACACTGCCTCTGTCTCTTGTTGTGTTTGACCAACTACAACTGGTATTTTATGTTTTATAATACCTGCCTTTTCTTTTGCAATCTCAGACAATGTTGTTCCTAAAAAAGCAGTATGATCTAAACCTATATTAGTGATTACAGCCAACTCGGGAGTAATAATATTCGTTGAATCCAAACGCCCGCCCATACCCACTTCCACAACGGCCACATCTACGTTCTGACTTCTAAAATAATCAAAAGCCAAAGCAACGGTCATCTCAAAAAACGAAGCTTGGGTAGTTTCTAAAATAGTTTTATGCTCCGACACAAAACGAACCACATCAGACTCCCCGATCTCCACACCATTCACACGTACTCGCTCCCTAAAATCTTTTAAATGAGGTGATGTATAAAGCCCCACTTTCAATCCACACTCCTGCAGCACAGAAGCCAGCATATGTGACACCGACCCCTTACCATTAGTTCCAGCCACATGTATTGTTTTAAAGGTACAATGAGGATGTCCAAAATACGCATCCAAAACAAGGGTTGAATCTAAATTAGCCTTATAAGCTATCTTACCCACTTGCTGATACATGGGCAACTGATTAAATAAATATTCTAATGTTTCTTGATAATTCATACAATAAAAACTAACAAAACGGAGGCTGTAACCGTATTAATTACTACATTGAATCTCACTCTAAAACTATGCGTTATGGCTAAAAAGATATTTATACTCGACACAAATGTCCTTCTTCACGACCACAAATGTATATACAACTTTCAGGAAAATGATGTGATCATTCCTATAATTGTATTAGAAGAACTGGACAAGTTTAAGAAAGGGAACGACCTAATTAATTTTATGGCAAGAGAGTTTGCTCGCGATATGGATCAACTTGCGGGCGAAAAACTGTTTAAAGGTGGTATCCCTTTAGGAAAAGGGAAAGGCAATTTGTTTGTTGTCACTGGCAAACCATTCCCAGAAGTGATGCTAGAGTCCTTTAATGAAAAAACAGCAGACCATAAGATACTAGCCACTGCACTACACATGCACAGTGAGTTTCCTAAACAACAAATAGTACTTATCTCGAAGGATATTAACTTACGGTTAAAGGCTAAATCAATGGGCATTGCCTCTGAAGATTATGAAAACGATAAAGTTAAAGACATCGACATACTCAACAAGGGCGTCGTCATTTATGATGATTTTGACAAACAAGTCATTGAAAAACTGTATCAGCTTCAAGGCATTCCTGTTAAAGAGGTTAGCATTGGAAAAGACCTTCCTCTAAACCAATATTTTGTATTACGAAATGGAAACCAAAGTGTATTATCATTTAACGACCCCGTTTCTGGTTTGATTAGACGCGTAGAGAAGCATGGCGCCTATGGCATTGAGCCACGTAATGCAGAACAGACCTTTTCGCTTGATGCCTTATTAAACCCAGCGATTAAACTAATTTCCTTAACAGGCAAAGCTGGTACTGGTAAAACATTATTAGCATTAGCAGCTGCCTTGCAACAGCACCAGGAGTATAGCCAAATATTACTAGCTCGACCTATTGTGCCATTAGCAAATCGCGATTTGGGTTTCTTACCTGGTGATGTAAAGGAAAAAATTGGGCCTTATATGCAACCTCTTTTTGACAACCTAAGTGTAATAAAAAGCAGGTACAAACCAACCAGCAAAGAAGTAGGTGTTATTGATGAAATGCTAAAAAATGAAAAATTAGTAATCACACCATTAGCATACATAAGAGGTAGAAGTCTTTCAAACTCTTTTTTCATTATCGATGAAGCTCAAAACCTAACACCACACGAAGTAAAAACGATTATAACTAGAGCTGGCGAAGGTACTAAAATGATTTTCACAGGTGACGTTCAACAGATTGACTCCCCGTATCTTGACATGCAGTCTAACGGATTGGCTTAC
>QKIO01000189.1 GCA_003251015.1 Bacteroidales bacterium | reverse complement strand
TTACCTAATTTATTAACTCAACATGCTTATATATCAGGGTTAAGTGTTACTATTCCATATAAAGAGCAGGTTTTTAAATATTTAGATGAGTTAAGTGAGGATGCCGCTAAGATAGGAGCTGTTAACTGTATTAAAATAACGTGGGAAGATAATAAGCCTCATCTGAAAGGCTATAATACAGATGTAATAGGTTTCTCTAAGTCTATTTCTCCATTTTTAAAGCCTCATCACAAAAAAGCTTTAATACTAGGTACAGGAGGGTCATCTAAGGCGGTGGCTTATGCCTTTAGTGTGTTGGGTATCGACTATAAATTTGTGTCACGTCAACCAAAATCGAGTGATGAGTTTGGGTATAACGAGTTGAATGCTGCTGTTTTAAATGAGTATTCTATTATCGTTAATACAACACCAGTAGGGATGTTTCCAAAGATTGACATTTGTCCAAATATCCCATATGAATTAGTAAGTAAGAATCATCTATTCTTCGATTTAACTTACAACCCGATGAATACCCTTTTTATGCTTAATGGCCAAAAGTATGGCGCTGTAACAAAAAATGGTTTAGATATGCTGCATATTCAAGCTGAAGAAGCTTGGGCTATTTGGAACGAAGGAGTTTAGTATGGTAATTTGCTACTTACTTGTGGTGTGAATAGTTGTGTCGGGTAGTGTATGTCGGTAAGAAATAATGCTTGTGCTTGTGCTGATGTGCCAGCTGCTCCTCTGTCTTTAGCTGTTATAATAGCATTAAAATCTTGTGGCGTAAGTTTGCCTCGTCCTACATCTAAAAGCGTGCCCACAATGGCTCTTACCATGTTTCTAAGAAATCGATCTGCAGTAATCTTAAACACCATCAACGAATCATGTTTTTCCCATTGGGCATAACTAACGTTACAATCGTTGGTTTTTGTTTCTGTGTGAAGTTTACTGAAGCTTGTGAAATCTGTGTGGTTTAGTAGGTGTTTGGCAGCCTCATTCATCATCTCAAAATCTAGCTTATAGTGTGGACGAAAGCATAAATCGTTAAGAAACGGGTTTTTATCAGGTTTGATATAATAGTGATAGGTTCTAGCTGTGGCACTAAATCTGCTATGAAGGTCTAAACTAACGTTTTGAAGTGAGTAAATAACGATGTCGTTATGCAGTATTCGATTTAGTTTATGTAATACTCTTTCTAGATCTTCGATTGGGTTATCAACATCAAAATGAGCTACATAGTATGAAGCGTGTACCCCAGTATCTGTACGTCCAGCTCCCACACAATTAATGTCTATGCCAAGGGCTTTCCATAGTGCGTCATTTACTACCGATTGTATGGTTATGGCGTTGGGTTGGATTTGCCACCCATGATACTTTGAGCCATTATAGGCCATTTCAATAAAATAACGATGCATAGAATGTATTTGAAATGCAAAGAAACAGTATAAAGTAAAAACAAGAAAGCTAAATGTGTTTAATTCAGTCTTTTTTTTGTGTTTTATTTTTTATTGTAATATACCATCGCTTTGTAGGTGGCAAAGCCTGTCCATCGGCCTATACCACCTTGTATATTAGTTGATGTTTTTTTGTCTACCATAGCAAACGGATTGCCATTGCTTAATTCATCAACATGCAGTGCTTGTAATACATTGAACGAGATGGAATCAAGGCACGAGATCTTTACTAAAACGGTGTCTTTAATTGAGAATTCAAAACGTGGTAGCAATCTTACTGTATCATTTTTTAGAATTTGAAGGGGGTCGGGTTGAGTGCTGCGATTGATCGTCAATAACTTATCACTCCCATTAAAGCCTCTATCTGTTGTCAATGGATTGTATGCTTGATGAAACTGAGTTGAGTAATTTTTTGTAAGTATTTGAAAGTAATAATAGTTTCTTTCATAAATTGGGTCCGAAATTAATGTGTTTAGTATAGCTGTAGTGTCAGAAGTTGCTAACATAGAAATGCTTTTAACTTGTGGTAGATTAGGTATGAATGTTGTACTCTCAATTTTTTTGTCAAAAATTTCAATTGTCAAAGTGTAACTAAGTCCAACTGCACCTTTGATTCGTGTTGTTTTGTAAACAAAAGGTGGAAAAAATTCTGATTTTCGAAATAGGGTTAATACCTCTGATTCTCCGTTACTTGCTAAAATAGTAACTTTGGCGTTGTTTAGAAATGATTGTCTGATAGATGTAGAATCATATTCGGTTAAGAATGGAGAACTATAGGTAAGAAATACATGTGCAAAATCATCACTCTCAATCCAGCCATCTACCACCACTTTTCTTTCGTAGTCAGGTTGCTCTATGTCAATACTGTTTGAGCAAGATGTGCCTAGCGTTATAAGCATTAAAAGGAGGAAATGTTTATTTAGAATTTGAATTGCCAACTAATGGATGGCATAATTGGAAATAAAGATACTTGTTTTGCTTTAATCGCAATGTCATAAGATTTCACACCTTTAGAAATGTGGTAATAAATGAAATAGGGGTTTGAATGATTATAGATATTTATAATTGATAAGTTTAGTGTTGATTCAGTAAATAGTTTTGATTTAAGGTGGTAATTAACCGATAGGTCAAGTCTGTGGTATGATGGCATTCTGTAGTTGTTTACGCCTTCGTAATCGTTAGATATTTGCCCCATTAACCAGTATCTACCTGTTGGTAACGTAGCTGTGTTTCCTGTAGCAAATAAAAAGACCATGCCAAAATCAATTCGTTTGTTTAGTAGATATGTTACTAATATGTTTAGATCGTGTCTACGGTCATATTTGGCATCAAACCATTGTCCAT
>QKIO01000034.1 GCA_003251015.1 Bacteroidales bacterium | reverse complement strand
AGGTGCATCGGCAATGGTCATTATAGAACCATCAATAAACGTATCTATTTCGTAATTGTCTTGAGCGGGAATAAATAAATCATCTCCTCTCAGCTCCATTTTAATGCCCAAACGTTGAAATGACATAGGAATAATGCCCAAATGCTCATACCCTACATTCTTAATAGTAATTTCAGAACCTGTCATGGCAGCCATTCCAATAAAACTACCCACTTCAATCATATCAGGAAGAATGGTATGCTCACAATCATTCAAAGAATCGACACCTGTAATATGTAATAAATTAGAACCTATGCCAGATATCTTACCACCCATATTCACAATCATTCGACACAATTGTTGAATATAAGGCTCACAAGCCGCATTATACAGCGTGGTTTCACCAGGCGTTAAGGCAGCAGCCATAAGTATGTTAGCAGTACCCGTCACCGAAGCCTCGTCTAACAACATATAAGTACCTTTCATATCCTGAGCTTCAACGGTGTAAAACACATCTTCAGCATCAAAATTAAAATGAGCACCTAACTTTTGAAATCCTATAAAGTGAGTATCTAAACGACGACGTCCAATTTTATCACCACCTGGTTTAGGAAAATAAGCTTTCCCAAAACGAGCTAAAAGTGGTCCCATAATCATAATAGACCCCCTTAAAGAGGAAGCTCTCTGTTTAAACTCAGGCGTTTGAAGAAATTCTAAATTCACTTTTGCCGCAGTAAATTCACAGATACTGCGGTCGATGCGGTTGATTTCAACACCCATAGCACCTAACAAATCGATTAGATTATTGACATCGATGATGTCAGGTATATTTTTAATCACCACTTTTTTCTCCGTCAACAACACGGCACAAATAACTTGAAGCGCCTCATTCTTAGCGCCCTGAGGCGTAATCTCTCCACTTAAGCGGAATCCACCCTCTATTTCAAAGCTGCTCATTAATCAAATAATTAAAAGGATTGTGTGATGTATGGAATGTTTTTATTTTTTATCGTAGGTACGCTTCCCTGGCATGCGTTTCTTATTGTTGTTATTGGAAGGTCGAGGGCCATTGTTAACATTCATAGGTCTATTCTGATGACTTTCTTTAATCTCTGGCAACCTTACTCTTGAATCGACTTGCAGTTTTCCTTTCGACAGACGAACGATGTCTTTAAATACACGCTCGTCAACAGCTGAATCTTTGTTTACCACATAAAGCGATTTCTTCATGTGATTAGCAATCAGAAAAATCAATTGTTTCTTCTCTTCCTCATCCTCCAACAAAATAGCCTTTTCAATCATTTGTTGAATCAGCTCACCATAATGCAAATATTTGATATTGCTATTACGATAAGGCACTTTGGTAGGACGTTCCAACAACATTTCGGGTGCTGGTATTTCGTAGGGGAAGTCAATATCTAATTTAAAATCAGACATAATGGCAATATGATCCCACAGTTTATGTTTAAAATCAGTGACATCACGTAGATGGGGAAACATATTACCCATGATGCCAATAACAGCATTAGCGCAGCGCTTGCGTTCTTCACGATCCTCTATGGCAACAGCGTGGGCCACCATTTTCTGAATATGACGTCCATATTCAGGAAGGACCAATTTTGATCGAGTTGAATTATAGTCCATTAATAAGTATTAGTAACTTTTGCGTTAACTAGTTTGTAGTTGGTAATCCTTTTCGTACTCAGGTGAGTAAGCTTATTATGATCAAGTGGTAGTTTACACTCTAACTTTCGAAGAAGGGTAACTCTAGACAACAAAACTAAGGCAAAATATTTAGTTTGGCAAATTTGAGCAATAATTGTTTTGATCCCGCATTGACAAATTGCACTGTAGCCTTTTGATTAGGCGCCACACCATCAATGGCCTCTACCACCCCTATCCCAAAGCGTTCATGCTCTACCCGCATTCCCACATCCAATTGTCCCATGGGCGTATTGGCGCCCGACAAGTCAATTCTAGGTTTGGTTTCGGGTGATGATAATTTAATTTTCAAAGGCACCTTGCCACTTGTAGGCTGCGAAAACGACAGCTTTGGTTTATTAGAGCGGTTAAAATCAGACGAGTTTGGCGAAGAAATTCGATTGCTTAAAATATCATCCCCAGATAGTTGTAGGTACTGAGGGTTGATCTCAGACAAAAAACGACTCGGACGTGTATTTATCAACTCTCCATATTTATAGCGAGAACGCGCAAACGAAAGTGTAGCATTATTTTCGGCTCTGGTAACCGCCACATAAAACAAACGACGTTCTTCTTCCAACCCCTTTTCATTATCCACCGATTGTAACGATGGAAAAAGACCTTCCTCTACCCCCACCACATATACATTCTTAAACTCCAGACCCTTAGCGGAATGAATGGTCATCATGGTTACTTTATCACGGTCGTCGGGATTGTCATTATCTTGGTCTGTTAATAAAGATACTTCCTCTAAGAAATTGATTAAACCACACGGTTCGCCACGCTCCAAACGACTGGTTGTGAAATCTTTTATCCCATTCAATAATTCATCCACGTTATCAACACGACCTTGCCCTTCGATGCTTTTATCTTCATTCAAATCGCGCAACACGCCACTTGCAGAGGCAATCTCTGCAGCCAACTCGTAGGCCGAAAAATCATTTAACTGACTAATAAATCGACTGATAAGAGTTGCAAAGCCATACAGCTTTTTCTGAGTGCCAGTATTTAATCCTGTTTCAACGACACCTGGGCTGATAATAATTTCCCAAATACTTCGGTCTGAGGCCAATGAAACGGCTTCTAATTTATCTTGAGTTGTTTTTCCGATGCCACGAGCTGGATAATTGATCACCCGCTTTAATGCCTCTTGATCTATCGGATTGACCGCTAGACGGAAGTAGGATAATAAATCTTTTATTTCTTTACGTTGATAAAAAGACAGTCCACCATATATTTTATAGGGTAGGTTCTTCTTACGAAGTGCTTCTTCAAAAACGCGGGACTGAGCATTGGTGCGGTACAGAATAGCAAAATCGCTAAAACTAAGCTGCTGACGCATACGCATATCAAAAATATCGTTGGCCACAATAAAACCCTCTTCCACATCAGAGTAGGCTTTTAACACTCGTAGAGGAGCCCCTATTTCCTTGGCGGAAAAAACATTTTTCTGAATTTGCCCTTTATTATTGGAGATGATGCTATTAGCGGCATTAACAATATTTTGTGATGAGCGGTAATTCTGCTCTAGCTTAAACATTTTGTAACCAGGGTAGTCATTTCTAAAGTTGAGGATGTTCTCTATTTTGGCACCCCTAAAACTATAAATACTTTGGGCATCATCGCCCACAACACAGATGTTTTTGTGAGGCTCAGCCAACTTCTTGACAATTAAATACTGCGAAAAATTAGTATCTTGGTACTCATCCACCAAAATATAATCAAAATGGTCTTGATATTTCTTAAGCACCTCAGGATGATCACGAAACAGAATATTAGTGTTTAATAATAAATCATCAAAATCCATCACCCCGGACTTGTAACAATCGCGCATATAATGCGAAAATATTTCATGAATGGCAGGCATCTGAGCCATTTTATCGGATGTGAGACGATTGGCATCACGGGCATAGGCCACTGGCGTAATTAAATCGTTTTTGGCTGATGAGATACGTGACAAAACCGCCCCTGGCTTATAAGCCTTTTCGTTAAGCTTCAACCGTTTCACAATGGCTTTTATAAGGTTTTTTGAGTCCGCCGAATCGTAAATGGTAAAGGATGAGGGATACCCTAAGTGCTTAGATTCTACACGTAAAATACGAGCGAAGATGGAGTGAAACGTACCCATCCATAAATTATTAGCCACCTCAACGCCCACTACTTTACCAATACGTTCCTTCATTTCTTTGGCCGCTTTATTGGTAAAGGTAAGAGACAAAATACGGTATGGCTTAACGCGTTGATTCAGCAAATGGGCAATGCGATAAGTGAGCACACGTGTTTTGCCAGAACCGGCACCAGCAATAACCAAAGCGGGCCCTTGAGTTTGCTCAACAGCTTCGCGCTGAGGCTCATTTAATCCTTCCAAATAATCTTGCACAGTAATACGATTGATGTGATGGGTCTATTTTTACATTGCAAAAATAGGAGTTCATTTAGTTCACCACCTTATTTTTAGCATGTTTTTATTAACAAATATAACTTATTGGTCATAATGTCACTAATTATTGATGTGCGACTATACTAAAGAGACCATCTCACCGTTAAAAGATTTATTACCTTTACACACAAATTAGTTTTATCAACTTTGCATTGTACTGTATTATGAAACATATTTTCAACAACCTATCTTTAAATAAAGTGTTACTTAAAAACATATCAACACTAATCGTACTATTAAACGCAACATTAATTTGCTCAGCACAAATATCATCACCCACCACCAATTTTAACGAGCCAACAGAATATCCTTCAGGCATAACCAACGATATTATTTTTTACTTTAGCGACCTAAGCACTGCCCAGCTAAGCAGCTTATCAGGCGACATAGGAGATACCTATAACTGGTGGAGCTACAACACAGCGTCAGGTAAATTCGACATAAATGTGGGCATTTCCTCTAGCATAACAGGACTAACACAAGGAGGCGGTTATAAATTAGAAGTCACAAACGGAACTACCACCAACACCTATTTTGCTTGGACCTTTGCACCTGCCATCACCAGCACCCCTACCATAAATGTATTAAAAGATGACTGTTTCCTATTGGAACAAGAAGTTGCTGTTACAAGTGCCAACCTTATATACTACAACCACAAAGGCGACAACAAACCCATAACAGTTAATTATGGGTTTACCTATGCGTGGGAAAGCAAGCCAACAGGTCCCATTGAAGGACAAGCAAAACGATCGGCATTAATAGTTGCGCCATCGGACACCACCACTTATCAATGTTTGGTAGGTTCTAAATTTGATAAAATATTACCCCCCTTCAAAATAGAGAATACATGCAATGCCAAAGCTGTAGAAGCCAAATTCAGTTATCTAATTGATGGTAATCCAGCTAACGAAGCAAAAAAAGAAGACTCAGCACCCATGTTGGTGCGTTTTACCAATGAATCAAAGGGTGATGTGTTTGATTACGAATGGACATTTGGAGCAGGGCGAGATTACATAGCTAACCCGATATACACGTTTCAAACAGCTGGAAAATACGACGTTACCTTAAAAGTGACAAATATAAAATCGGGATGTGAATCCACTTCTGCACCTGTGACGTTCAATGTTATTGAATTAGTTGTATTGGCGCCCAACGTCTTTACCCCATTTAGCAGCCCTGGTAAATTTGATGAGTTTAAAGTATTGTATCGCTCTGTAAAAACGTTTAACATGATTATTTACAACCGCTGGGGGCGCAAGGTGTATCAAAGCTCAAGACCAGAAGAAGGATGGGATGGCCGTATAGGTGGCAAAAAAGCAGAACCAGGCGTCTATTTTTATACCATCACAGCAGAAGGATTTAATGCTGGCGAGTCTAAAAAATTAGAAGGTGCTGTTCATCTAATTATTACGGATAATTAGAATAGGTTTTGTAATGCTTTAAAAAAGTGAGTTACAAGGTAATTTAAGAGACATAAATCCAAGATTATTAGAGTAATAAATAAACTCTAAGTGTTAACTAAACCTAAAATTGACCACTTTTAAATATAAGGCTTGACTCAATAATATATTAGTGGTAAGTTGTTTGTACGTAAAAACAAACACACCATCCACCATGAATCGATTTAAAATAGATACTCAAGAGGAGTTAGGACTAGGGCTTGAGCGCATTATAAAAGAGCAACTTAACGACATGATGGCACAAACAATGGTGCCCGTAAGTCTAGATAGTTCCATCCAACGCATCCGAAAAAATTGCACTCGTTACCGTTCTGTATTACACACCATCAGATGGGACATTAAACCCGCTGATTACGAACGGGAAAATGCGAAATACAAACAAATAACACATCAACTGGCAAAAATAAGAAATCTACATCTTATCATTGCCTATCTAAACGATTGTTATGAAGCCAAAGAAATTGGCATCTCTAAAGAACAATACGACCTCTTTAACGCGTACTTAAACGACATAAAAAACAACGAGGTAGCCGAATTAGAACACAAGCAGGCCCTAAAAAACATAAAAGAACAAGCCGAACATACCATTTTAGACTTAGACATAGCTCTCAACCACACGTTTGGCCCTGCAACCATTAAAAAAGGGGTGTTTCATGTGTACCGCAAATGTGTGGAAAGCATCGAACGCTCCCAAAAGAAACTCACCAACCACACGCTACATACCTTACGCACACAAATAAAATACCTCATGTATCAAATGCAGTTGTGCGAAGAAACGTGGCCGTCGTATTTTAAAACATATTGCAGCTCTCTAAAAGAAGTAAGTGACTTACTAAGGCATGACGACCAACTCGTTACACTTCAAAAACTAATTAAACAAACACCTGAAGACGTACTCAACGAGAGTTCAAAAAAAACACTCTATAAATCGCTCAAAAACGAACGTAACCAACTACATTCTGACATTTGGCCACTGATGGCAAGGCTATTTGCTGAAGAGCCCGATGCCTTTATCAAACGAATTAATTCGTACTGGCTAATCGGTCGCGAGAATTAAACACAACCATTTTAGGTTTTGGCTGTTACTTAGAAAAATAAAATCTATGTATAAAGCATTGTTACATGCCCACAGCGGCCTACGTTACCTAGTGTTATTTTTACTGATAACGCTGTTAATCCGAAGTTTTAATAAGTGGAAAACCCAACAAACGTTTGATAAGGGTGATGAAAGTCTATCGCGTTTAAATGTGTTAGTGATGCATCTACAATGGATGATTGGCTTAGCACTCTACTTTATAAGTTCAAAAGTATGGTTTGATGCCGCCACCATGAAAAATGCACTCTTACGTTTTTTCACCCTAGAACATCCGTTGATGATGATGGTTGCGGTGGTTATTCTAACCATTGGCCATGTGAAAGCGAAGCGAAGCGATTCGTTTCTCAGTCACAAAAAACTGTTTATCTACAACCTCATCGGTCTGATAATCATTCTCATTTCGATACCGTGGCCATTTAGAGAACTATTAGGAGCTGGCTGGTTTTAACATCAGGCATCAGAGCCAATAATTTCAAAAGCAGAAATTCCACAATGGTGATTTCTGCTTTTTTGCATCATACAACGGCTAAAATAATGTATTTTCACCACCTACAACCCCAAAAGAACAAACAACCTATGAATCTATTAGAAGTTAAGCAAGTTGTTAAACAATATAGCAATCACTTGGCACTCGACCATGTAAACATTGCCGTGCCTGAGAATAGTATCTTTGGACTCTTAGGCCCTAACGGAGCTGGAAAAACCACCCTATTGCGCATCATCAACCAGATAACAGGCCCTGACTCAGGAGATGTATTACTCAACGGTCAAGCACTAAAACCCAGCGATGTGTCATACATAGGCTACTTACCCGAGGAGCGTGGTTTATATAAAAAGATGAAGGTAGGCGAACAAGCCATGTATCTGGCTCGCCTCAAAGGCATGACAAAAAGTGAGGCTGAGAAACGTCTTAAGTATTGGTTTGAGAAATTTGAAATTCAAGGCTGGTGGAATAAGAAAGTGGAAGAGTTATCCAAAGGGATGCAACAGAAAATACAATTTATTGTCACCGTATTACACGAGCCAAAACTATTGATATTTGATGAGCCTTTTAGCGGTTTTGACCCCATCAATGCTAACTTACTAAAAAATGAAATCCTCCAACTAAGAGAAAATGGTGCTACCATTCTATTTAGTACTCATAACATGTCATCAGTAGAAGAACTGTGTGATGAGATAGCGCTTATCAACCACTCCAAAATCATTTTGAACGGACGCATTAATGAGTTGCGCCATCAATTTAAAGACCATATCGTTGAGCTTGAATACAGCAACTCTTCACAAAACATCACCGAACTACTACCCGATGGCTGTCAGCTTTTAGACAATAAAACGGTTATCACCCATCAAGTGGCTAGCATTAAATTGAATGAGTTAGGAAGTAACAACCTCTTATTAAAACACTTGATTGACAAAGTAGAAATACTAGGATTAAAAGAAGTGTTGCCATCGATGAATGACATTTTTATTAAAGTAGTGCAAGATAACAACAACGCCAAAAACCTATAACCCCATGAATAAATTATCCTTAATTATAGAACGTGAGTACCTTAGTCGGGTACGAAAAAAGAGTTTTATTGTAATGAGCCTTATTGGCCCCTTGTTATTTGCCGCCACCATGTTTCTTCCCGCATGGTTGTCGACCATGGATAATACCGAAAGTATCGACATTGCCATAGTAGACCACACAGGCAAATACGCCAATAAAATACCAGACAAAGGAAACATGCATTTTGCAATGGAGGATGCCAATGGCGATACAACCCTTCAAACCAACATGCAACAAAATGGGTATGATGCGTATGTGGTTATCGAAGATGATTTATTAACGAACCCTAGCTCCATTAAAATATATTCAGAAGCGCAAGTCACCATTGCTGTTAAAAATCACGTGTCATATCACCTCAACAAACTACTACAACAAGAAAAGGTTGACACCTATAACATCTCCAATCTAAAGGATATCATAAACGACATTCAAGAATCGCATGTGGAGATAAGCACCATTAAACTAGGTGATGATGGAGCGGCACAAGAAAGTTCTGTGGAATTAACCATGGTAGCGGCCATTTTATTTTCTATGTTAGTTTATATTTTCATCCTCTTTTATGGTACTCAGGTGATGAGAGGTGTGATGGAAGAAAAAAACAACCGCATCATCGAAGTCATTATTTCATCGGTTAAACCCTTTGAGTTGATGATGGGCAAGATAGTCGGTATAGCCATGGTTGCGCTCACGCAATTTGCCATTTGGGCTCTCTTAACATTTGTAATTGCCACTGGCATACAAGCAAGCACAGGCATTGTACAAGTGCCTTCGCAAATCACCAATGCGCAAGCACTTCAAACCGAACTAGAGCCAACAAGCCAGACGCAAACAACAAATTTCACAGCCAAATACAACCAGATGATGAACCAAGCAAAGAGCTTAAATCTGATGGTCACTTTGGCAGCTTTCATCTTTTTCTTTTTGGGAGGATACTTGTTATACGCCAGTTTATTTGCAGCCTTGGGCGCAGCGCTAGATAGCGAAACAGACAGTCAACAATTTGTGATGCCTGTGATGATGCCCTTAATTCTATCCATTTACATTGCCATGACGGCTTTTCGAAACCCCAATGGAGATTTAGCCTTTTGGTTTTCGATGATACCTTTTACATCACCCATAGTGATGATGGCACGCATTCCATTCCAAATAGCAACTTGGGAAATAGTGTTATCGATGGTTATACTAGCCGCTACTTTTGTGCTTACCACTTGGTTTGCGGGTCGCGTTTACCGCGTAGGCATACTGATGCATGGCAAAAAATCGAGTTACAAAGAATTGTGGAAATGGTTTTTATATGCCAACCGATAAGGTTT
>QKIO01000294.1 GCA_003251015.1 Bacteroidales bacterium | reverse complement strand
ATTAACTCTGGATGTGTAACGTCTAATGCCAAAGTTCTATACCCTGTATATGTAGAAGCAGCGGTGAGCGTTGCAAATATTTCACTAGCCTCATGTTTTTGGTTACTTAGTCCTGATGATACGCAGGAGATTGATATTATTGAAAACTATGGTAATGTTAATTGGTATAAACAATTTACTCATATTAGTCACCACTCATTTGTACGTAACCCGTTTACCGATTATCAACCAAGAGACTGGAATAGCTGGTATGTTGACAGTCGTGTATCAAACACTTATGGTTGGGGAGACTGGTGTTGGAACAATGGCACCCGTCGTTACATGCGCATGGGTGTGTATTGGATTTCGCCTAAGCACTTTGAATACTATATTGATGGTGAAATAGTACGTGTGATGTATAATAATGCCACCGCAACAAAAGTTGGTGCCACATGGGAATACACATATTTTAACTCAACCTATGTTGATGGAAATGGTAAAACCCACCCATCAAACACTAGCGCAGGATATACCGACGTAACAAAACACTCAACATCTACTACTTATGACTTTGCAAAATTAGAAGCCGCAAGTAATGCATCTAAAGGTATTAGCGTAATTGATCCAGGTTGGTTTCAAGGAGGTACTACAACTACTATTCCAACAGGATTTACCAAAGAACTAGACATTATTATTAATGTTGAATCGCAAGAATGGTTGGCTACTAGCCATACGCCATCTGATGCCGATTTAGCCAATTCGGCAAGAAACCAAATGAAGGTTGATTGGGTTCGTGTTTACAAACCTACTACAAGCACTGGAAATATTGCCGTAACAAGTGTAGATGTAGCTGCAACGGCATCTTTAGCAATAAATGAAAAAGTAACTCCTAGTTATACAGTTTACCCAAGCAATGCCACAAATAAAGCTGTAACATGGACCTCTGACAACACAACCGTTGCCACCGTTAATCAAGCAACAGGTGAAGTTACAGGTATTAAAGCAGGAACAGCTAATATCACAGCAAAAACAGCAGATGGTAACAAAACCGATGTGTGTATTGTAACTGTTTCGGCAGCTAGTACAGGTACTGGATTAAGTTCGCCATTTACCCTAGAAGCCGAAAACTATACTCGAACAGGTGGCATCGCTGCTGGTTGGGACGAAACAGTAGCAGGCGTAAAAAAGACTACTTCATATATTAACTACGTAAACAATGGAGATTACATTGAACACGATGTTGTTATTGCTGAAGCGGGTGAATACAACGTCCAGTTTTACATCTGTTCTCCGGCTGCAACACAAGCACCTAACCCAATGGTAGAGCTAATACTTGATGGTACATCTAAGTTTAGTTTAAGCGTGCCTAATAAAGCTCTAGATGAATGGAATACCTTCACAGCACTTACCTCACCAACAAAAATTAATCTAACAGCTGGTAGCCATACCATTAAGATTAAAGCAAATGGTGGTGAATGGGTATGGAACTTAGATAGAACTGTGTTTTCAAAAACGTTATCTACCAACTTAAACTTCAGTACTACAAAACAAATCTCCATCTTCCCGAACCCAACAAAAGGTGTTTGTTATATACATGGAGCTGAGAATAACATCATTCATATCTACACACTTTCGGGCGTAGAGGTATTACAAGTTGTATCAAACAACAACCAAGCACAAATTAACACAAGCCAATTACAACCTGGCGTGTACATTGTGGTGATAGATGGTACAAAAACAAAACTAATAGTACAGTAACACTGATCTAATCAAATAAAAAGCCTTACTCGTAACTGTGTAAGGCTTTTTTTTATTTAAACTTAGATCTTGATTCTTCTTTAGCGGTACATAAAAGCATACATATCAAACAAAAAAAACTATTTTTGAATTACATCTAGTATAGAACATCCAAGAACAATGACTTCGTATGCTTGAAAAAATATACTTAAGTCTTATTATACTTTTTTTCATCCTCGCCTTTGCGGTTTTAAATTCTAAAACCTAATTAGCTACCAAACAATCCATCAAAGGAAGGTCATTTAAACAAACAATGTCCATTCTTATTTCAACGGTAATTTACGTAATCCTATTATTTAGACTACTTATTCCTAGACCAGAATGGATTCTAGAGTTTGATTTTTCAAACATAAAAGCATTAAAGTATGTAGGATTAGCTTTGGTAACAACTGAATTCATTATGGGAATTATGGCTTTGATAGCCATGCGAAACTCATGGAGAGTAGGTATTAAATATGTCCAAAAAACAGAATTGGTGATATCAGGGATTTATAGATTTAGTCGTAACCCTTATTCTCTATCTTACAGCCTTCTGATTTTAGGTTATCTATTTATTTTTCCATCACCGGTGTTAATGACACTATTGATATCACTAGCGGCAGACTTCCACGCCATGATTTTAGAAGAAGAAAAATACCTTCTCTCTGTGCATGCAGATGATTACATTAACTATCTGAGAAAAGTAAATAGATACTTCACTTTATAACAGACGCATTAGTAAATAAGCAGAGGTGCATCTGTAAAACAGAAAAATCACTCCTCATGTTTGTAAGATGATAAGGCTACAATAACAATACTGATAATAAAAAACACAGACAATAAAAGAGTACTTAAACGCATGCTGCCTGAAAGATGCTCAATAACAGCAAAACTAAACATCCCCATTACAACAGCTAATTTCTCAGTACTATCGTAAAAACTAAAATAAGAAGCGGTATTAGGTGTCCCTTCGGGCATTAACTTAGACCATGTAGAACGTGCCTGCGATTGAATACCTCCCATCACCAGCCCAACCAAGGCTGCAATAACAAAAAACTGATCTTTGGTTTGAATAAAATACCCACCAATACATACACCTAGCCAAATAAATAACATCCATAGTAGAGATGTTTTATTACCAAAACGTACCGACACAACACCAAAAAACCAAGCTCCCAAAATACCAACCACCTGAATAATTAACACTGTAACAATTAGATTTAATGTAGATATATTCAACTCAACACTTCCAAAAAGTGTGGCTACAATTATAACTGTTTGCACTCCCATACTAAAAAAGAAAAAGGCTAACAAAAACCTTGATAAGGACTTATGTTGTTTGATAAACACAAAAACAGATTTCAGTTGGATAAAGCCATGCGTTAATAGATGAGCCCCCATCTTTAGTTTTACTGATTTTTCTTTGAGGTAATAAAATGCATATTGAGAAAGTAACAACCACCACACGCCCACCTCCACAAAAGCATACCGTTTGGCCTGCATTTCGCTGCTAAAACCTAACTGTTGCCAATTGATGATGCTGTATAAATTAAATATAAGTAGGATAATACTGCCTGCATAACCAAATGAGAATCCTCTAGCACTAATTTTATCGTGCCTATCAGGCGTGGCAATAAGGGGCAAAAACGAATTGTAATACACCAACGAACCCGCATAACCAACAATAGCCAAAGCTGGTAATATCAAACCAAGAAGAATATTATCACCTGTAAAAAAATACAAGGCAGCACATGATGAAGCACCCACCAAGGTAAAGAGTTGCATAAAGCGTTTCCGATAGCCTCCCAAATCGGCCATACCAGACAATAACAGTATTAATCCTATAATGAATAAATAACCAGCTGCTATGGCCACTTCATACAACACTGTGTTTTTAATAGTCATTCCCCATAAAGGAACCATCTCAGAACCAAACGCTGCCTTGGTAACCTCTGCGTAATACATGGGCCACAAAACTGTGCTAATGCACAAATTATACACCGAATTAGCAATGTCATAAGTACACCAGGCATTAATTACCTTACTATTGTTGAGCGGCATGGCCGAATTGGTTGTCATATATCGTTATCTCGTAAAATTAAAAGAGCATAACTACCGCCATGCTCTCTTATGTAAAAGTATAAATAAAAAGTTAATAACTAGTCTCATCTAGCTTCACCTTACCTTTAAACGTTTTATACACAAAGGCTGTATAACCCAACACCAATGGTCCACCTATCGCAGTCATTATCAACATTATCTTTAACGACTTAGTTGATGATGCGGCGTTATAAATAGTAATATTATATGCTGGGTCTATGGTTGACATCAATAAATTTGGATACAACTCAATAGCCACCAACACCAACAACAAACTAATCGTTAAGGCCGAAAACAAAAATGCCTGTAAATAACGGCGTTTACTAGCCAAACGTGGTACATTAGCGATGCTTAAAAACGCTAACAATGGCACCGCAAATAAAATGGGAGTATCTCTAAATTTATCAGAGAGATGTGGAATATATATTAACGTGTATAACGTTGTTATGCTAAATATAACAATAAAGAATATCACACTCTTTTTTAACAACAATGTTAGTTTAGCAAACAAACGACCTTCGGTCTTTAATATCAAATAAATAGCACCATGCATCATAAATAACGAAAGACTGGTAAGGCCGGTCATGATGGCATACGGATTTAGAAACTCAAAGAAACCACCCCCACGATAATGATAGGTATCATCAATGGCAATACCTTGAAGAATATTACCTAACACCACTCCTAATAAAAATGCCAAAGCAATACTCGACACACTATAACAGATATCCCATGTCTTACGCCACCAAAGCATTTCTTCCTTACCCCTAAACTCAATGGCAATAGCTCTAAAGATGATAAAAACCAAAAACAAGATAAAGGGAATATACATAGATGATAAAAAAGTGGCATACATCACCGGAAAACCAGCAAACAATGCCCCTCCTCCAATAACCAACCATACTTCGTTGCCATCCCAAACAGGCCCAACAGCGTTTAAGGCAATGCGTCTATTCTCTTCCTTTTTAAAAAACAAATGCCAAGCACCCGCTCCAAAATCAAAACCATCTAATATGGCATAACCTGAAAATAAACCACCAACTACCAAAAACCACAAGGTGGGATAATCTAAGCCTAAAAAAGTATCCATATCTATTATTTATTAATCATTGTTTCCATCATACTCTTTGTATTGGGGCGATCCTCTTGTTCACTCTCGTCATAGGGACCAGCTTTAATTTTGCGATCTAGCAAATAAATAAACAGCACAAACAACAAAGCGTAAACTAAAAAGAACAGAATCAAAGAAAACCACAATTGGTTTTGAGTCACAGCCAAGGAGAAAGCATCAGAAGTACGCAATAAGCCATATACAACCCAAGGCTGACGCCCCATTTCAGCAGCAAACCAACCAGCTTGATTAGCTATTTGAGGTAATAAGGCAGCAAAAACAAACGTCCATAACAACCATTTGTACTTAAACAAACGACCTTTCCACCACAAAAAGCAAGAAAAAAGAGTTAAACCAATAAGCGCCATCCCTATGACAATCATAATATGATAAAACTGAAATACGGCATTAACCTGCGAAGGACGATCTTCTTCTGGAAATGCATTAAGACCAGTAACTGGTATTGTAAAATCATAATGCATCAAAAAAGATAAGCCACCCGGCACCTTCAAACCATAAACCTCTTGATTTTCTTTATCAACCCATCCTAATAGATACATATCGGCTGGAGCATTGGCTTCGAAATGTCCTTCTAATGCAGCAAGCTTAGCCGGCTGATTAACAGCCACTCCTTCAGCAGATGAGTGACCGGTAGCTAATTGTCCTAACGAAAATACAGTAGCAACAACAAGCGCAATTTTAAAAGCTTTTTTAGAGATGTGAACATATCGTCCCCTCACTATATAATATGCATGGACACTTAACACCAAGAAGGCTCCAGCCAAAAGAGCACCTAACCAAACATGCGTAACACGATCGACACTAGAAGGATTAAATACCATGGCCCAAAAATCTGTAATCTCGGCTCTTGCTTGCATCCCCTCCCCTACTATGTGATAACCAGCAGGCGTTTGTTGCCAACTATTTGCAACCACAATCCAAACGGCCGAAAACATAGAACCTAAAAAGACGCCAATGGTAGCAATAAGGTGAGTAATGGGTTTTACACGATTCCATCCAAACAGAAGAACACCTAAAAAACCACTTTCTAAGGCAAAGGCAAATAACCCCTCGGCAGCTAAGGCACTACCAAATACATCACCCACAAATCGAGAATAAGTAGCCCAATTGGTACCAAACTCAAACTCCATAACAATACCAGTCACTACGCCAATACCAAAGGTTAACGCAAATATCTTAGTCCAAAACTTGGCCAAGATATGGTATTCTTTGTTTTTAGTTTTTACATATAAACTCTCAAAAATAACCATTAACAAACCTATCCCTATACTTAATGGCGGATAGATGTAATGAAAGGCAATGGTAAACGCAAATTGGATGCGTGCTAAAATTTCTACTTCCATAATAAACCAAATACTAAAAACCGTTTTTATCTAAGCAAAACATAATCCTACAATAATATGGATCACTAATTTGCAATAATAATATCAACGTAAAAGTACCTTAATAGTTTTTTAAGAAGCTTATTTAAAACGGAAAAAATAGAAATAATTCAAAACTCACTTATTTTTTTTTGCCAAACAAAAGTATATCCCCAGAAAAAGGTTACCACATCAGTTTATTCAGCGTTACTAGCACTATTTAATCACAACAATATGCTAATTTATCACAGAGGTTAAGGCATCTCTTAGCCCATTCGTATTCTGAATATTGTATTCTTCTGGATTCTTTAACCAATTAACTTTCATTCGAATCGTATTCTGTTGCAAAAGTTGGTCAATAACTAGCTGATCAAGTATTGCTTCACCTGCATAATATGACAGGTTACTTTTTTCTAGAAAACGATTAACAATATGATCGGCAATAGTTACAGTCACTACGGTAGCATCTCCTAAAACCAAGTCTAAACTTTGATCTTGAATAGATAACCCAAAATATTTATCGGCATTACCAACGGGAACGTACCATTCGAAGAAAACCCTTACAACCCCATTTTGTGATGAACAGATAAAATTGCATTTGATACGACCTTTTTCATCTCCAAAAAAACGAGAAAGCTTAGAGCTAACGCTATAAAACAATTCTGTATTTTCAGTTTTGCGTAATATAGTGTCTTTAACAATACGTGTTTGGGGTGCTGCTATTTCTAATTGCCATGTGCCATTATCAAATAAAACAACATTTTTGCCGGACTGGGTAATCGCTCGCTCTTGAGCTGTGGTTAGCATGAAGCAAACAATGGACAAAGAAAATAATATTAACTTTTTCATAATGTTGATTAATATACAGTGTGTTGTGACCTAATTATCAAAATATAAACAATCGCTTAATGGCACTAAAAATACAACGCATATTATCAAACACAAAAAGAACCTAGTTTAATTTAAGAGTTGCAATTCACCAAACACAGACAAACACGCCTAGTTTTTAAACTATATGCCTGCTTTTTGTATCTTTGCCATCCAAAAGAAATAATTATGAGTGGTCAATTATATTTAGTGCCCAATACCTTAGGTGATAGTCCTATCAACAGAAACCTACCCCAAGAAGTGATTACAACCATCGAAACACTTAAATACTATATTGTTGAGAATGTACGCAGTGCACGTCGCTTCCTAAAGCACGTGAATAGCGACATCAACATCGATGAGCTTACTTTTTTTGTGCTCGATAAACACACCAACCCAAATGACATTCCCTCTTTTTTAAACCCTATTGACCAAGGGCATTCCATAGGGTTATTATCTGAAGCGGGCTGCCCAGGCGTGGCTGACCCTGGCGCAGACATTGTTTTATTAGCACACAACAAAAAGATTCGGGTTATTCCAATGATTGGCCCTTCTTCTATACTATTATCCGTGATGGCATCGGGCCTAAATGGACAAAGCTTTGCATTTAATGGTTATCTACCCGTAGAAAAAGGTGATGCCATTAAAACACTAAAAATGCTTGAAGACAGGTCGATAAAAGAAAAACAAACTCAGCTCTTTATCGAAACACCATACCGTAATCTAAAAATATTGGAAGATATCATCGCTACGTGTCGCCCACAAACACGCTTGTGCATTGCTTGTGATATAACCACTGAGAATGAATTTATTAAAACCATGACCGTGGCACAATGGCGCAAAAACAAACCAGATATTAATAAACGACCAGCCATATTTTTAATCCTCGGTTAAGAAACAAACTGAGGCTTTAAGATATTTAGATATTCATGCTCAAAATTGGGGGTAAAAACGCCTTGACCTAACTTAGAATCTACATCAGCAAATGACCACCATCGGATTTCATCTACCTCATTAGTGCGACAATGAAAAGGACCGGCTTGATGAGTGATAAACACAAATACTAATTCGTGTTCAACCTTACTTTTCCAAACGTAGGGAGCTAAATTTTTTGCTTGAAAATTGACCAGACCAATCTCTTCGAGCGTTTCACGTTGCATAGCTTTTTCGATGGATTCGCCCATATCTACGTGTCCTCCAACCGTTGTATCCCATTTATTAGGTTGGATGAGTTTATGAGATGGACGTTTCTGTAACCAAACACCCTGATTAAATAACACATGGAGATGAACCACGGGATGTAACAACATGGATTGATGATGTACGACACTACGGGGGGCACTTCCTACCACCAGCCCGACTTCATTCACCAATGGCAACCATTCGTCTTGCTGATAAACAATAGCTTGACGTTTTTTAATAAACCAGTCCCAAAGAAAAAAGATGCCAAAAACAACAAATAAACCTGGGCCGCTAATAAAGGCCCACACAGCTTTTGATTCCAAAAAGGCAGAGCCCAATGCCATAAAAGAATACAACAGCATTAACAAAAACATCTTTACCATGCTTTGTTTCATTTGCCATAGTTGAAATGGATTAATAGCCATCCCCTTCATATACCGATTAGCCATCAAAAGCAACACATTATGATTTGAAAAAATAGAAAAACCGATAAAACCAGTCATTATAATTGACATAATACCAGGTTTTAGTTTAAAGAAAAAATCATTTTCTAAACCCATCGAAATACCACCCAGCACAATCAACAACCCCACGTCAAACAACACAAAACGATCAATTTCTTTAGTTCTGAAATAACCAATCCCCAACTCTACCAAGGCCACCAGAAGAGCCACCACCAAACCCCAAAACATACCAAATACCTCATCGGCAAAAACATATACCACAATAGGCAGAAAGCCAGGCAAAAGGCGTTTGAGAAGATCTATTTTATTCATTTCACATATTGTTTAAGAAGGCAAAAATATGAAATTTTTACACGGCAAATATAACTTTTCAACTATCGTTTCAGATGTATTTAGAATAGAGTATTGCCTTTTATTAAAGCCATGCACCATATTAACATACAAGGTTAACAAAGCAGACACTTAGCTATAGCGCATAAAAAAACCGGCTATAAAGCCGGCTCTCTCACTAATAAACAATTAAACTAACTATTCTTTTACTACGCGATCTGAAATAGAAACACCTTTGGTATCTATCACTCTTATAATATACATCCCACTAGACAAATCAGATACAGAATACTCTCCCACACCTTCATTAACTGCAAAATCCTTTACCAATACACCACTAATATGGTAAATTTGTATCTTTTTTAGATCAGATCCATCTTTTAC
>QKIO01000345.1 GCA_003251015.1 Bacteroidales bacterium | reverse complement strand
ATCGAGCCATTGGAATTGGGACCGTTTAGCCTATGAGCAAGGCAAAGGGATTACTAAATTAGGTAAGAAAAATGTGATTAATAACTTTTGTATTGGTGCCAGTACCAATGAGCAGTCGTGCGCGAAGTGTCACATTGGTTTTGGTATGAATAGCAGCACATTTGATTTTAACAATGCACGTAATGTGGACTGTATGGTTTGTCATGATAAAAGTGACGAATACATTAAAGGTGCTGCTTTAGCTGGATATCCTGATAGAAATGTTAATCTTAATAAAGTAGCACAAAGTGTAGGCCGTCCTGGTAAAATAAATTGTGGTTCGTGTCACTTCTACAGTGGCGGTGGCAACAATGTAAAACATGGCGATTTGGAAGAGTCTCTCTTATCCTGCGACCGCAGCACCGACGTACACATGGGGTCCAATGGCATTAACTTAGATTGTGTAGACTGCCATACAGCTGAAAAACACAAAATTAAAGGTAAGCTTTATTCTGTTTCATCCACCAATGTAGATCGCTTGTATTGTGAAGATTGCCATACGACCACTCCGCATTTAAGTCCAGTTATAAATCGTCACTTCTCAAAGGTAGCTTGTCAGACATGCCATATACCTACCTATGCTAAAGAAAATGCCACCAAAATGTCATGGAAATGGTCAAAGGCAGGAAAATTTAAAAACGGTCAACAATATACAGAGGAAGACTCGATGGGTAATCATTCATATATGACTATAAAAGGTGAGTTTGTGTGGGAAAAGAATGTGAAGCCTGATTACAGATGGTTTAACGGTAATGCACAACATTATGCATTGGGAGATACAGTCACTACAATTCCTGTGCAGATAAATACGTTATTAGGTTCTGCAAGCGACCAACGTTCAAAGATATACCCTGTCAAAATACACCGTGGTGATCAAATTTATGACCCAGAAACAAAAATGTTGATTCAACCCAAGTTATACGCTGCTCAAAAAGGAGATAGTGCCTATTGGATGGATTTTGACTGGAATCTAGCTGCCGAAGCAGGAATGAAAGCTGTTGGTTTACCATATAGTGGAAGCTATGAATTTGTAGAAACAGAAATGTATTGGCCCATAAATCACATGGTGGCGCCAAAGGAAGAAACATTGAAATGTGAAGACTGCCACATTAGTGAAAACAGTCGTTTAGCGGGGTTAGATGGATTTTACATGCCTGGAAGAGACCGTAATTTCTGGGTAGACTTAATTGGAAACATCCTATTTTGGGCTGCACTAACGGGTGTCATAATACATTCATTAGCGCGTGTTTTAAGTGCTTTAGCAAAAAAAGAAATAGATTCAGAAGACATTAAATACAACTGATATGAAACAAGTATATATTTATAAACGCTTTGAGCGATTCTGGCATTGGACACAAGCCCTACTTATCATCTTTTTAGCGGTAACGGGTTTTGAAATTCATGATTCCATTCATCTTTTTGGATTTGAAAAGGCGGTAGAATATCATCGAGTAGCTTCATATATGTTATTGGCATTAATTGGATTATCCATTTTTTGGCATATAACGACTGGCGAATGGAGGCAATACATCCCAACCACAACCAAACTAAAGGAGCAATTGCAGTATTACGCCTTTGGGATGTTTAAAAATGCACCTCACCCGACTATTAAGTCTGTGCGTAAGAAACTAAACCCACTACAAGCTATTGTATATCTGGGTTTTAAAGTGGTTATGGCTCCGTTGGTTGTATTTTCGGGTATTTTATACCTTTCGTATAAAACCTTTGATGCCAACAGCTTAATCATTGTAGGTAAAGTACCTTTAGAAGTCATTGCTCTGATACATACCTTTGGTGCCTTTTTGTTGATCGCCTTTATTATTATTCATGTGTATATGACCACTACCGGTCATAAGGTAACCACTAACATAAAGGCCATGCTCACCGGATGGGAAGATGTGAATGACGATTATAAGGAAGATACCAACACAAATTCAAGTCAAACACCTAAAACTGAAAATCATGAGTGATACACCAAAAAAATACATGAATCCTTATCTAGCAGGTTTTTTCTTAGGGTTTGTGTTACTTGTTACTATCTACATAACAGGTAGAGGTTTAGGAGCCAGTGGTGCTTTTAAAAGTGTGGTGATACAGACTGTAGAAACGGTAGCTACAGATCACGCCAATAATACAGCATATTATCAAGAGTTTAAAGCGCAACATCCTGAAGGCCCCATGAAATCATGGTTGGTATTTGAGATGCTTGGCGTTTTAATAGGAGCATTTTTATCAGCTGTGGTGGCTAACAGGGTATCCTTGAAACTCGAAAAAGGTCCTGGTGTTACTAATATCACCCGTATTGTGGCTGCTATTATTGGTGGAGCACTCTTTGGTTTTGGTAGCCAGTTAGGCCGAGGGTGTACCTCTGGTTCGGCACTCAGTGGAATGGCAGTAATGTCGTATGGTGGCATTATTACCATGGCAGCTATTTTTGGGATGGCTTATGCCATGGCTTATTTTTTTAGGAAATTATGGATTAATAAAGGAGAATAATTATGGGACCTTTAGTACCTGACGTAATAAGTCACGAATTTAATTTCGTGATAGCCCTAATAATGGGTGTAGGATTTGGATATGCTTTAGAACAAGCTGGCTTTGCCTCAACCAAAAAACTTGTTGGCTTATTCTATGGTAATGACTTTACGGTTTTGCGTGTGTTTTTCACAGCAGGAGTAACGGCTGCGGTAGGACTTATTTTGCTTAATCATTATAACTTAATCGACTTAAATTTGATATACATCAACCCCACCTATTTATATGCTGCACTTGTTGGCGGTGGTATTATGGGAGCTGGTTTTATTATAGGCGGCTTCTGCCCCGGAACCAGTGCTTGTGCGGCAGCAACAGGCCGGATTGATGGTTGGGCATTTGTGTTTGGTGGTTTTATAGGCGTTTTTGGTTTTGCCGAGCTTTACCCTTTGGTAAAAGGCCTATATATGGCTGAATATCAAGGTAACTTATTGGTTTTTGAGATGATGGACATCTCACGTGAACAATTTGGTATCATACTCGTGTTAGTGGCATCAGGCGTTTTTGTAGCTACGCAAGTGATTGAGAACAAGGTTAATAACAAAGAAACGCTTTGGTTGAAATCTACCATCATTAAAAACAGTCTAATCGTATTGCTACCCTTAGCGCTTATCGTGTTGGTGATGATTACGCCTACTCCATACGAACTGATGAACAAACGTATTGATGAAAAAATAGCCGCAGGACAATGTAAACCAGAAATGATTGATGGTGATAAATTGGCCTACGAGCTTGTTAATAACTATTACCTATACAATGTCATTGATGTGCGTACACCGCAGGAATATAAAGCTTTTCATATTCCAACAGCAATTAATATTCCTTTGGCTGAGTTACATTTTCATCTCAATCAGCAACGTTTTATTCAAAACATAAAAACCAATGTGTTTTATGGGGCGAGCGATATGCAAGCTAAGCGTGCTTGTTTGATAACCAAATATTTTGGCAAGACCGATAACTTTGCTTTAAACATCACTGCGCTGCAGTTTAAAACAACCATAATGGATGCCATAAGCGAAGCACCTCCTGCACTAGGAAGCACAAAAAAAGTAATGGATGAGTACCATTTTAGAGTTGATGCAGGCAATCAATTAAAAGAGATTGGTGCTACGGTTGAAAAAATTGACAAACCAGTGATAAAGGTAGCCAAACGTGCTGCTGGCGGGTGTAGTTAAACTTTTAGATGATTCATAAAAAGGGTTATCTCTATCAGGGTCAACGCATTTAAATTTTCAGTACCTTTAAAAGAAATTCGTCATCCCAGCCTGCCCTCATTCTTTTATTTTTGAGACTAGCTTTTGAATTCTCTTTCTTTAAAAGATTCAAGGCTATTTTATTGATTAATGAAAAGTTTTGCGCAGCATTATTAGTTCTTTTTCGCTGATAATCTTCATTAAAAGTCATGTCTAATACCCAATGTAGGTTGTTTTCAACCCCCCAATGTGCCCTTATGCACTCATTAAATAGCTTGGCATCACTTTTCATACTGCTGATATAATACCGGGTTTCTTTTGTTGTTTTTTGAGAAAGAATTCTTTTTGATTCGATTTTAATTACACTTTGAATATTCTTCCAATTTTTCACACCTTCAACTTGTGTTAAATCTGTTATTACTTGACAGTTTCTGGTCTCAATTCTACCATGTGCTTTTTCTGTTAGTTCTGATTCAGATTGTGGCTTTTGCACTTTAAAAACACTCTCAACCTCCTCTAGAAAGTTTTTCTGGTTGCCTTTTAAGGATAAGATATAGTCAGCTTCGCTATCTACAATTTTGCGAGCAATTTCTGTTTGTGTACCCATTGCATCAATAGTAATAACGCTGCCTTTAATATCTAACAAATCCAACAAGGTAGGTATCGTCTTTATCTCATTAGATTTCCCTTCACTCTTGCACTGGCCTAATACTACTTGATTTTCATGACTCCATGCGTTTACTAAGTGGATTGCTGGTGTATTATGAAAGCCATCCTTTGATCTTCTCACGGTCTTGCCATCTATTGCGATCTGCTTAACATCTACATCCCTGTCAAGTAATATTTTAACCCATTCAATAAAACATTTTTCAAACTTTTTAGGATTAATTGAAGATATTACACGATTGATAGTGTCATGAGAGGGTATACCATTAGGTAAACACAAGATTTGCTTTAAGAACGATCGCTTGGTTTTTCCGTACAGTTCAATAGCATCCCATGATTCGGCACCGCATAAAACTGCAATCACAGTTAAAATAACTATATCGATTAATAAATGTTGTTTATTACGATTAACACGTGTGTCTATCAAGCGACCAAACTCCTTATGTAATGATGATTTCATTTTTTTTTCACAAAGATCTTGGTTTATCATCTTCACACATGAAAATCAGAACTATACTAATTAACAAAATTCAATAAGTTATTAGCATTTTGACTGCAGAGGTTTGTATTTTGAAAAAAAAATGCAAGGTGATTGTTAATTACCTGTTGATATCTCAATTATTTTTATGTTTTAAGTTTTCTTGCGTTAACCCTGTTATCTCTATGTTAACCCTTTTTATGAATCATAAGCCATCATTTACAGCAGTTTAATATACTTTTGAATTGAGTTTTATTTACTCTCAAACATTTATTACAAGTGCATTGAACCATTTAAAAATCAGTCTAATATCTATTATCTCACATCTAACTAACTATCTATTAAATAGCCTTATCAAAAAACTGTAAGGTATCCACCAGATGCTCTTGCCAGTATTCCCACTGATGACCTCCGGGGTACTCTTGATACACATGGTCTATCCCATGGTTTAGCAATTCTTGATGAAGCGTACGGTTAAATTCAATCAACAAATCCTCCGAGCCACAATCAAAACGCAAGGGTGGTAAATGAGACTTATTCTCCAAAATACTTGTTAGCACATCCTCATTACTTCGAACTACTTGCTTATAATCACTTAGGGGCTCTTCAACAAAAAGTTCCATTTGTTTCACTTCAGTAATAGAACTATGGCCAGTAATAGCCTTAAAGTGTTTGGCATATTTAGTCCCAATTTTTAAGGCGCCAAATCCACCCATCGACAAACCAGTAATAAACAACACTGATTTATCAGATGTCTGCGGTATATTCTCACGCACTGCCGCTGGCACATCATGTGCTATCCATTTTTCAAAATCCTGGCCATCGTGCTCCATATACCCCGAGCCATCACCCCACAAACCATCAGAAGGCATGGCCAAAATCATGGGTTTTATAAGCCCCTCCTTAATAAGACGAGCTGCCGTTTTATGTGCACCTCCTAACATCGACCACACCCATGCGCTACCATATACACCGTGTAATAAGATGGCAATGGGTAAGTCCTTTAAATCATGTCCATCAGGCACAAAAACACATATATCACCTCTTCCTTTAAGGTTTTTTGTTTTGATGGTTATAAATCGTAAGCCATCCATTTCGTATTGAGGAAAGGATAACTCGGTAGTCCGAAATTTTGAATCTGCCATAAGTATTTGTTTTAATCAAACACAATCACGCCTTTTGCATTTTTACCGGCTAACATATCATCAAAAGCCTGTTGTAAATCTTCCAACGGATAAGTGCGTGTTATCATCTCATCCAACATCAACACCCCTTTGTTATAAAGGTCTACTATCTTAGGGAAATCTATCTCAGGACGCGCCTTGCCATATAAGGGATTGATGTATATCTTATCCCACTCAAACAAACGCATATCGATGGTTATTTCCTCTTCAATACCACTTACTTGAACGGCAGTGCCCGCATTACGCACCATGGCCAATGGCGCAGCACCTAAGGCTGGAATAGCAGTACACTCAAAGGCAAAATCGGCTCCTCGCCCACCAGTGAGCGTTTTTACTTGCTCAGCGGCCTTTGTCAAACCAACATCAGCCTTATCGGCCAAAATAGTATGTGTAGCACCAAACTGAACGGCCATATCTAAACGCTGTTGATTGATGTCGATGGCAATAATCTTTGAAGCGCCTGAAATGCGTGCGCCTTGAATCACATTCAATCCCACACCTCCAGTACCTAATACCACCGCAGAGCTGCCTGGCGTTACTTTAGCCGCATTAACAGCCGAGCCATATCCAGTCATCACCCCACAACTAATAATACTTGCCGAAGCCATGGGCATATCGCTTTCTAACTTCACACAAGCGGACTCCTTAACCAAGGTGTACTCCGAGATAGTACCAATATTAAACGACCTTTCAATGGCATTGCCTTGCCATAACGACCCCTGCAAATGGGCATGACCGGGCGTGTAACCATTACCACCGGCCGTAACGGGTGAGTTTGTTTCACAAATGTGTTGATTGCCTTCTTGACACTGAAAACACGTTTTACAAGGTGTTGCCCAGTTTAGAATAACCGAGTCGCCCACTTTAAATTTAGTCACTTGAGCGCCCACCTTTTGAATGATACCAGCTCCTTCGTGCCCTAAGATAATGGGTTTACCCCAGTGTAGCGAATCGTGGTCGGTGTGGCACAAACCAGCCGCTTTAATACGTACGATTACTTCGTCGCCTTGTGGGTCGGCCACCGTTACTTTATCTATAATAAAGCCACCATCACCTGTGGCGATGGCTGCTTTTGATATAATACTCATTTCTTCTGTTTTTGATAAGCGTTAATACTTTGCTAACAAGGATACTGCGGCTTGAGCAGCCATAAAAAGACTTTAATATTTTAGAGTCTTTTTATGACTTTTATCTCATCTACGATACACTCTCGTTAGCATCTTTTTTAATCTCCAAACCTAATAATATCATACCATCTTCTTCTTTCACAGCATAGGTGCATATTGGACTTTTAGCTGGACGATTGATGGCCTTTCCCGTTTTAAGGTCGAATTTAGAATTATGCTTAGGGCACGATAAGGTACAATCTTGCACCACTCCTTCGCCCAAAAAGGCATGTTCGTGAGTACAGATACCACTCACAGCATACAAACTACCATCCCCTGTTTTAGCAATGGCATAATCCTTCCCGTTTAATTTTACATTAACGGCATCATCCATCCCTAACTCATTAGCGGCTAATACCGAATGCCACTCAAAATCGGCTGCTGCAATAATACTTTTTGCCTTAGAATGAATCACAGATGAAACGCCTTCGCCCTTGGCGGCCATTGGAATCATGGCATCTTCGGCATTCATTTGTTTTATACGCACTACTTTTTGTGGTTTAGCATCTCCTGGCACTTCACGGTCGATGAAATAACTGGTGTCTTCGGCTTGTTTCTTCAACGCAGGAATCATCTCTTTGTACACAGCCCACATCCCATTGTAAGGTTTAGGCATTTGATCTTTTACCCTTTTGTGAAACTTAGGTAATTGATGAAATGGCATTAATGGGTGCATGTGATGCTCAATATGATATTGCATGTTCATAAACAGAAAGGCAAATAAAGGATTCACGATGATGGTTCTTGAATTTTTGCGATGATCCCACACATCCTCATCTAAACCAGCATGTTGAGCCAACACAAAAGAACGTTGAATTAAGTTACCATACATTTTAGGTAAAATACCAAAGAATAAAACAGGTAACCACGACTGTAAATAAATAGCCAACACAATAGGCACTAAGTTTAATAATAAACTAGCTCTAGCCCACCAAAACATACGTGTATATTCTTCTTTTGGCACAAATTTCTTAGCATCAGCACAAGGCACCCCAAAGGCATGTTTAATCAAAATAGGCACATAATACTTTGTTTCTCCTAAACTCCAAAAGTTCAAAAAGTGCTCCCAAAAAGTTGGAGGACGCGTCACTGTTATTTCAGGGTCAATATCGTTGATAATAGTGTACGAATGGTGACGCACATGCGACCAATTGGTGTAAATAATATCGCGCTGTTGCATTGCAGTGGCAAAAAAGCCCAGGGCAGTATTTAACCAAGCGGTTTTAAACACGGTACCATGCGATGTTTCGTGCCAGCGTGCATCAGCGGCGCAATAAAACACCCCATACACAAAAAAGGCTAGTATGGCCCAATACGAACCCACTGCGGTATAAGCCAAGTAGCCAAAACCACCCAAGGCTGCAAACCAGAGAAGAGTATTTAATAAACCAATACTATTATTCTTTTTCATTAACTCTTTAAATTCAGCACGTGGAATCTCGGTTTTGAACCATGGTGCTTCTTGAATGTACTCTTGAGGATTAATCATGACGTTTTGATTTAGATATTACTATGATAATTAAAATTTGATATTTACTTTTTTTGCGGTTGCATATCCCACACAACTGAGAACGCCCCCTTCGGCTAATTCTTCATCGGTAAGCGCTTCATCGGTTAACATTTCAACACCTCCTGTTGTGCAGGTGCCATAACAACTGGTACAATGCCCTTCTTTACAAGAATGTGGCATCTTAATACCCACCTGCAAAGCCGACTCTAGGATAGATTTACCTGCCACCGTTTCAAACTCGTAGGTTTTACCCTCAATTTCAACTGTTACTTTGGCATTAGGCACTATTGCTTTGGGCATTTCAAACGAGGCAGCTGAGATACTTGATGTAAAAATCTCTTTTCTGATTCTATCTTTTGAGAAACCAGCCGTTGTTAAAGCCTCCTCCAAAAGAACCATTAATGGCGCAGGTCCACAAATGTAGGCAGGCGCATCAGTGGCTAGTTGTAAGTCTTTAATTATTTTAATGGCATTGTTGGCTGTTAAATAACCATGTTCATTAACCACTTTTGTTTTAGACAAGCCAAACAGTTTTTTGGTCTCTTCCACATCTCCAATGTGCTTAGAGTTTAAATAGTGTATGACTTCTAATCTGTTGGGATGCTTGGTTTGTAGTGTTTCCAACTCCTTTTTAAAGATGATGTCAGATTCAGAGGTGTTCATATACACCAACTTAATTCGTTTGGTCTCACTCTTAACTAATATTGTTTTGAGGATAGACATCATTGGCGTGATACCGCTACCACCCGCTAACAACAACACATCTTGCGATAATTCCTTAGCTGTATCGTATCTAAACTTACCCGCAGGAAGTTGTACCTGTAGTTTGTC
>QKIO01000363.1 GCA_003251015.1 Bacteroidales bacterium | reverse complement strand
GCGCAAACGACCTGCGTCAAACACCGTACCAGCGCAATAATCATCATCTCTATGGGTCTTCCATCGCACTAAATTCCAGCCATTGCCATCGGTAGCCACCGACCTAAAATACTGCCCATCTTCTGGATACCCATCTTGCCCTATACCAAACATATCGTAGGCTTTGGTAACATACAAAAGCGCTTCTGATGTGGTTATACTTACACAAAACTCAGACCTGCTATGCACCTTTTTGTTATTGGGAAGGATGGATTCACCCTTTGCTTTATTGTAAGTATCTAACGCGAGCCAGATGGTATCGTTGGCAGTAAACTCTTGTTTTAGCTTGAGCTTCACATACAACCCTTCAATATCGTAAGCCACCCTCACCTGATCTATCTTAGTATCGTTGGAGGTAAATCCAAACTTAGAGAAATCGGCCTCTTGAGGTATAAAAGCGAGCATTCCATAATTCTCTTCGGCACTGTAGATGTTATGCCAATTCTTACGGGTTGTGGCGTTGGTGTTTTGACCAAAAATCCACACGTATTTAAACCATTCATCAATCCACGAAAAAAGCATACCTCCGCCACAATTGCTGTCTTGGATATTGTGCATCATACGCACAATATAATGGCCTTGCTGCTGCTCGGTTAAGCCTCCGTGATGCATGCCATTGGTTGAAAAACGAGACGTCCCCCAACTACTAGACACGCCATACTCCGAAATAATAAGTGGACGATGGGCATATTGAGCTTTTAAATCTTTTAAATAACCATAATAACTGTTCTCCCCAAAGTTATCACTAAACGAACGGTAGCCTGGGTCGCACGACATAAAATCGGGAAAATAAGGATACACATGATAACTGGCAAAATAACCTCCTGGGGCATTGGTTTCGTCTATCTCGTTAAGATTGACAGAGACTTTATCCTCTGGGCCATTCTCTGTGGGATGATTCATAGGATCAAGCGTTGGCCATGATGAGAAACTAATGGGGTGTTGCATCTTATAACCCGCTTTTTCATAAGCCATGGCTTTGTCTAATCGTTCGGTCGCCCATACTTCGGTAGCCGAGCCATGATGTAAACTAAACACTGTGCCTTTATACGAGGTAATAGTTGGATTGAGTAGGTTGGTGTAATAAACCTCATTGGCGTAAATTTCGCGACCTATAATATAACCCACCAACCAAGGCGATACATCGGCAGTGTAAGTGCCTGCAGCCCACCCCCACCGTACGGGCAATTGCGCATTGCCATGCACCACATCAATCACCTCTTTTACTCTCTCATCAAAATACTCGGTAATAGGAGCCGTTTCAAACTCGGTGCTTACATTTATGTCACGTACAAATCGTATTTCATTATGATACAAATCGGCTTGCCCCTCAAAACCTTCATACTCCTCGTCTAACCAAGCGCCGTGCATTAGGTAAAGTGGTGATGCTGGATTGGCTTCATTAAACTTCTTTAACTCCTCATAAAACCGAGGATAATGAAGGGTGTAAATGCGAATTAAGTTATAACCAGACTCCTTCATCATTTTAAACCAACTGGCATACTGCTGGGCAGTAGGTGCCATTTCCGAAGGGCTGGTGCCTGGGATAGCAGCTCCTAGATTAATGCCTTTAATATAAAACGGTTTATAGGTTTGTCCTTGATATTGCTCAATATAAGTGGCCCCACATTTAAAAGGTACACTAGACGCTCTATTAATTATAAAATCCTGCGCTAAAGATTCTGGATTAACAATGCGATTAACATGGGTGGTAAACCCATTACCTTCAACCTTGGCTGTATATGTTAGACCCGCAGAAGCGACCGTACTAAAGTCACTTGTGTTTACATGTTCTGAATAAAAATCGAGGCGTTTGGTATTCAGCAGGGTGAATTTAACGGTTTTACTACTGCTTGAAGTTCTAAAATTTATTAAACAAATACGTTTTTCTAAATAGGCCATGTGAGCTGAATAATCCCAAGAGAATTGATGCATACCAGAGGGGCACAAGCGAGAATAAATCTTATCAATCTCACGTCCTGACAGATCGTACAGGGTGATATCTAACTTTGACCGACTCTTAAAGGCCACGTTAAAATTTAGCTTTTGCGAAAGTTGATCGAGAGTGGCGTAAGCATACAATAAATCGTTTGATATCTTATTGGACATATTGATGGAATACGCACCATTGGCATCCGTGGTGGCTGATGCCACTATTTCGGACTGGAAATTATCTGAGTAGGTAACAGTGGCATTAACCACTGGCAAACCATCATCAAACAGTACATGTCCTGCGAAATTTTGTGCCTGACTAGCTAATGTGAAAAAGTGACTAACAAGACACACCAAAAACCATGTACGATACGTATTCATGCAACTCAATTTTAAAACTTAAACTAGATAAGAATGCTACAAGCCACTTCTCAATGACTATATGAATCTCTATGCTATAAGCCGAAAAGTTGGCGCATATTCACTACGCCAACTTTCTAACGCTCTCCAATTAATGCAACTACTATTAATTTATTACTTCTCAATCACCAAACGTTTAACTATGTAATTAGAGTCAGTGTGTAATTTAGCGAAGTAATAACCTTTTGGGAAAGACGATAAATCGATATGATTCTCCATTGCGCCCATTGTTTTATCAATTAACACCGTTCCGTTCACGTCGTACACTTCTACCCTATTAATTATTTCAGAAGACGCAAAGTTGAAATTACCCAATGATGGGTTTGGATAAACAGAAATAAAATTAATGCTAGATGGAGGAGAGTCTTTAACTTTAATAACGACTGAAACCAAATCAGATACATTAACGCCAGAGAACAAACGGTAACTAAACACATCATCCCCCACAAACGTATCTTCAGGATGATAAGTGAAACCACCATTCTCATTGACAAATAACAATCCATGTTTTGGGTTATTAACCACCGAAACAAGCGCCTGTCCCCCATCGTAAATTTTGTCGTTAATCAACAAACCATTGGCATCGGCTATGGTTAAGTGTTGAGCTACATTCATCTCAAAACTATCTTTAGAGGCTATCAAAGCGCCTTTAAAACTAGGCATTTCATATTTCACCACCTCGTAGGCTGTTTTCTTATAAGGTTCGGTATTAACCGCATGATTCCATTCCGGCCATAAATAACGTGTAGTTGTGGAGGTCGTCTCCTGTTTATAAAACATAGACAAAGAGATGCCATCCGAGGCTATCAACTCACGTCCATCAGTGGCTCTATCATCATTCATCACCCGATAGGTGCTGGGATCAACAAAATTTAATAGTGTCCAAGGCAAACGAATTTCAATAGCATCTTTGGTTATTCTAACGGCATCCAACGTTGAGAGTGGAAGGTTTAAACGATTGACTTGCATACTACCAATGTACTGCACATCTTGTTCCGTTTGATTGTTTTTCCATCTAACGATTTTCCAAGGTGCTCCATCGGTAGCTATGGAACGATAAAGTTGCTCTGGTCCAGAGATATTATGCCAGATGCCAAATAAGTCATAGGCTTGGGTGGTATATAATTCGGCTTTATAGGCCGTTATCATCAAGGCAAATTCGGCACGGTTAGTCACCGTTTTTCCATTGGGAAGTTTAGATTCTCCCAAACTACTATCGTAGGTGTCAATAGCTACCCAAAGTGTATCATTTAAACCAAATGAAACCTTAGTGCTTAGTTTTGCTTTAAAGAAACTAAAGTCTGCATCTGCCTGCACTTTAGAAACCATACAGTCTGCACAGTCAATATTCCAATCAACATAAGCCGACTCCGTTTTTTTAAAGCCTAGTAACCCAAAGTTTTGTTCTGCAGCCGTAATGTTATGCCATATAATACGACGTTCCATTAGAAAATCCATCTGGTCGGTCACCCACGTTCTTTTAAACCACTCGTCGATCCACGAAAACATAATACCGCCACCACAGCCAGATTGAATCACATTGCCATACATACGCATGTTCACCTCGCCCTGCTGCCACTCGTCAAAACCTCCATGATTCATGCCACTTTGCGCATAATGAGCCACTCCCCAACTAGAGGGAACGCCAAACTCTGCAATCACTAAAGGCATCTTAGGGTACGCAGCTTTAAGGTGAGTAAGGTAACCCAAGTAACTATTCTGCCCCAAATAATCGGCATAGGAGGTAAAGGTGGCTTCCTTACTAATAAAATCAGGATAATAAGGATAGGCATGGTAGCTAATAAACACTCCGGCTTTAGTTTTTGAAAAGTCGAGCTCTGCCATATTCAACGCAGCTACATCTTCTTCTGTAGTGGTTTCGCCAGGGTGAACCAATGGATCAAGCGTAGGCCAGCTCGAAAAACTAACTGGACGTAGTGTTTGATAAGTCGTGTGCTCGTAAGTCAATAACTCATCTAACATCGTAGTCACAAAAACCTCTGATGCATTAACGTCTTTAATAGATAAATGATTACCTGTAAAGGCTACATCGGCAGGATGAGCGGCATTGGTTGTAAGTACTTCGTGAGGATGCACTTCTCTACCGATAATATAACCCAGCACCCATGGTGAAATATCATCTACATAAGTACCGTAAGCTTTACCATAGCGATGCTCGATGGTATTATTACCGTGAATGCAATTGATGTTATCTTGTATTTCTTGCGTAAAAAAAGTCTTCAGGAAATATAAATCTGCGTCATAACCCTCTAGCTCCTCTTCGAGCCAAACGCCATGTAAAATAAGCAAAGGAGATTGTGGATTGGCTAGGTTATAAGCCCTTAACGCACTGTAAAAACGAGGATAATGTAAGGTGTATAAACGAATGGTATTAAAACCAGCCTCTCGTATCATCCCAAACCATTGGTAATACTCTTCGTAGGTAGGCGTCAATTCACTCGGAAACTTACCCGGTAAGGCTACGCCCAGATTGATGCCCTTTATAATGATTGGACTATAACTCTCGCCATTCCAAACGGTCAGATTTTTTTCGTTTGTAGAATACGGACAGGACTTATAATTATTATCAGCTGCATAAAGCTGAGCACCAGCCCCTACAAACATACACCAAAGCAACACTTTAAAACCCAACAAACGACTTGTCATTAACGTTGTGGGAAATACAGATTGATTATTCATATAGCAATTTCTCATAAGACTCTATTTACGGTATTGGATTATATTTAAATGAAATAATCTTGACTTTAGGATAACACTTGCTTTGAAACTTATCGTCTCCAAACACCCATAAATTATAATGAAACCGAGTTGCATTAAAACTAAATTCATGAGGTTTACGAACCGAATGATCTTGGATTAATTCGTATAAATCGGTTTTTTGATTTAAAAAATAACTTTGCATTCTAATTCGTTCGTCTGTAACATGGATAACATGTTTAGTTATCGTTTTTCCGTGTAAAAAAGAGAAGCGGTGTAAATGTATTGCCTCATTATCATAGATTGCATATTGCATATTCTCACTATCACTATCACCCCATCTAGCTATTTCAAAATCTATTTCATTAAAGTGAGGAGCAGCCGTTTCATCATACAGAAACATACCAAACACCAACTCAGGTGCAAACTTATTAATGTTTGTTTCGATAACGGTTTCAAACGTGCCTTCTTTAAAAAACAACTCAGAAAACACTTCTGCACAAGCGTTCTGATTGACGACTCTAAGATTTAAACAACCGTCTCGATCAATGGTTACATTTTTATGATGAACACCAAAGATATTACCTCCAGGCCCCGTAGGTTTTGATGCTACCTTTTGATGCCAATCAAATCCAGAAAAAAGAATAGTTTCCTTATTTTGAGCGTGTAATAACATAGAAAAAAAAAGTATTGTAATAGCTACAACTAACTTTTGGATTTTAATTATCATTGGCATTTAGCATATCGGTAACCAACCATTTTTTCAGGAAACGAAGAATATTCTTAGCCAAAAAATGGTTTCCATATTCATACTCTTGTTGAAAGGCATTGATTCTTTTTAAAAATAATCTATTTTGAAATAACTGGACTTCACGCTCTGTCTCATCACAACCTTCCAGTAAACGTTCGGATAGTTTAAGGTTGTAATCTGCATACTCCCTAAGCCTCTGAATAATACTTAACAGGCTCTTTTCTTCAGCGTCATGCTGTAAGTTAGATACATCATTAAATATCGACATAAAAACTTTTCGCTGTGCATCCATTATATCTGAATTATTAATAAAGTGGTTAACCTCTAAAATCTCTTCATAACCAATTATGGTAACTATTATTTTTTGATATCCTTGGCATTAAATCCTTTTCGTTTCATCACACCCCATCCTTTACGTTTGGGTCTAAAGAAGAAATCGAAGTTACCCCACAAGGCAAAAAATAGATTTAAAGGATGGTAGATGACAATTTCTAAAACTGATATTAGGACAATCCTCAACATAAAAAGTCCGCCTTTGTATCTCCCAAAAATATACTTCTCGTAAAAAATAGCAAATGAAGAATAGACCACCGAGAATGAGAACACAAAGATTGTAAAAAGTATAAACAGTTTGGTATTAACCAATCCAAGAGCCAACATAATAAAGAAATACAAGATACCTACAAATTCAACAATAGGACCTAGCCATTCAAAAAGCAACCAATAGGGGTAGGCTATCAAGCCAATACGTCCATACTTAGGATTGGCTAACATTGTTTTGTGCTTAAGTAACGAATCAATCAATCCTCTAGTCCAACGATTACGCTGACGCCCTAGACTTTTTAATGAAGTGGGTACTTCTGTCCAGCATAAAGGATCGGGTATAAAGGCAACCTTGTAAGGTTTTTTCTCTACTTTATGCATGTAATTTCGCATGCGCATCACCAACTCTAAATCTTCACCTACAGTGGTACAATCGTACCCCCCACAATTAAGTACCACTTTTTTATCAAACAAACCAAAGGCACCAGATATAATCAACAAACCATTTATTCTACTCCATGCCATACGGCTAAGAATAAAGGCTCTAAAATACTCCAACAACTGAAATTGTGCCCATAGGTTTTTGGGATAATTAACTTTGATGATTCGTCCATCTTCAATCAAACAAGAATTGGCTACCCTCACAACACCGCCCGAGGCAATAACTTTTCTATCCTTATCTTCTTCTAGGAATGGCTTAACCATTCTTAACATGCCATCAGGCTCAATAATACAATCTACATCAATGGCTAAAAATAGATCGGAGCGTGAGATATTCAACCCTGCATTTAACGCATCTCCCTTACCTCCATTAGCCTTATCAACCACAATAAGATTTGAATAGGCCACATTGGTTGACTTATAAATACCTCTTACAGGTGCCGTTGGCAAAACCGTTTCTTGCGCGTATTCTACTTTTACCAAATGATAGTGTTCGATCATTAAAGCTAAACTCTCGTCAGCACTCCCATCGTTAACTACAATAACTTCAACATTTGGATATTGTAAGGAAAGTAAACTACGTATATTCTCAACAATACTTTTCTCTTCATTATAGCAAGGCGCTATAATTGAAATAGAAGGCAGTAATTTATACTCCGAGATATTACTAAAATTAAAAAACTTGTTTCGTTTAGAGTAAAAACTTAATTCGAAACTAGAAAACACGCCTATTAATATATAAGATAGGTAAAGTGCCGATCCATAAATTAAAAAGAACAGATTAAAAAATCCGTGTAATGAGTTTATTATTTCCATTTTCTAGTAATTAATGCTTAAGTCGGATACTTCTTTCAGCGCCATCCTAACCTCTGGATCATCCGTTTTTATTAATGGTAAAATAGAATCAAAACTCTCCTTAAATAGTATATTCATAGCTTCTACCTTTATCAAAATGGACTCATCAGATATGACATCCTGTAAGAACTTATAAAACAACTTACTATTTGTGTCGTGCGAGTATCTCAAGATCACCTTTTTAATATCATCAGACTCCTTCTTAAATCGATCGATGATAATATCAACCCCTTCTTCTTTGGGTACTAGATGCAGAAACGAATCCCATGCCAATTGATTTATCAAAGGATCTTCATGCCCAATATAATTAAGGATCAAAATGAGACTTCTGGTTCCCTTTCTGTACCTATATTTGGCAAGCATCAACCCAACAATTATTTTCCTATTGAGCTTAGATGACAGAAAGTCGATGTAGTCAATATTCATTTTGTGATTCTTAATCACAGCATTCACAATAATATTGATGTCAAACAACGATAAATTGTATTTACTACCTATAAATTCAGATAACTGATTCTCACCTTCCATCAAACGAATGAGTGCACCATACGCTTCGGTGCGCAACGCATAATTTTTAGAATCTGAATACTTATAAATGCGTTGCTCAAACTCTGCGTTTCTAATTCGTAGGTACGAGATAATCCTCATGGCCAAGATGCGATCGCTCAGGCTATAAGAATATAGAAACCGATTAATCCTGCCATACAAACCAACACTTAACAATAGTTCTTTAAATGCGTCACTATGGTTTTCTGCAACTGTTTCTTGAATTCTAGCTAAAGCTATAAACAAGGCTTCTACATGTATTTTTCTTTTTGCAAAATACTTTATCTTATTAAATAAGGCTTTGCGTTCTTTATCATTCTTATACTTTCCAGCATACAAATACTCAACAATCATTTTTGTAAAAACGATGGAAAGACGAGGTAGAATTTTATCATTTCGACTACGTTTTGAAGTGTAATACAAACTAAGCCAAGTGAAAACCACAAAACCAGACAAATTAATACCAATAAAATAAACCCCCAGACATTGCCACCACTCATACTTAGGGAAAATAGGATTGATGTACACCATATCACCTATGGTAATCTGAGGCATGAAAAGCGGATAAAAACCAAGAAACGGAATAACAATCAAAAGAACTTGTAAGAATCTTTTAAAGAAGTTTCTAGTATTTAGTAGCAGTATCGTTAACATCTTAGAAACGGTGTTTAAACAAAAGTTCAAATAATAATCTATTTCGAGCAATATCTTTGTTCACCTCTTCATAAGAGTAACCAACGCCTAATTTTAATTCATTGGAATGTGATAGGAGTATGTTCTTTTCAAGTCTAACCTTATACGCATTTAAAAAAACGGGTGCATAAGCAAATTTGTCATTAGGTGTATAACCATAACTTAGTTCTAAACCATAATAAGCTATTTGATTGGCACCATAAGCCCGCATATTAAACAGATAAGACCATGAATTATCGCCTTCTTGAATGGTGTAATAAGGTCTAAAGGCAAACCACAGATTAGACACATACTTGCCCAAATGACCTGTAATAACAGATACATTCTCTTTTGGATAATCTAAATAGATATCCCCCAAACTAACTTCAAACCCTTTGCCAAATGGATAAAAATATTCGAGTGCAAAGCGATTGTGAGCAAATAATTTATCATAAAGACCAATCCCATAATTCGCATAAATATAATGTCCATTCTCAAGGTTGTGGTAAACGTCTATTTCGGGTTGTAGGTCGTAAAAGTCAAATCTATTGGCATAATTACATCTGACAATAAAAATGGTTCTATCAATACTAGTACTGTAATCTAAATAGGCCAGATGCTGGGGTTGGGGGGAGTTATTCTCAAAATAATCGATCCTATAATAGGCCGATACTGTATTTTTACT
>QKIO01000087.1 GCA_003251015.1 Bacteroidales bacterium | reverse complement strand
ACCAAGTCTCTACGTTGGCGATATTCTTTATTTACACTTTGGTACCAGTCGTCGCCCAAGGCCAATGCTTTGGCAGCTGCCATCTGCATGGGTTTAAACATGCCCGAGTCCATATTACTTTTCACCCTAAGGATGTATTGAATAAAGTCGGGGTTAGCAATAACCATGCCCACACGCCAACCAGCCATGTTGTGTGATTTACTCAATGAGTTAAGCTCGATGGCTATGTCTTTAGCACCTTCTATGTTGAAGATGCTTTGAGGGTTGTCGTTTAGTATGAAACTGTATGGGTTATCATTACAAATAATGATGTTGTGTTTTTTTCCAAAAGCAATTACACGTTTGAAAAAGTCCATATCGGCATTGGCACCTGTTGGCATGTTTGGATAATTAATCCACATGAGTTTAACCTTGGTTAAATCCAGTTTTTCAAGTGCCTCAAGGTCGGGTTGCCAGTTACGCTCTTCTAACAAATCGTAAGGTATCAATTGCGCCTCTGCTAGTTTTGTAACCGATGCATAGGTTGGATACCCAGGGTTTGGAACAAGCACTCCATCACCAGGATTCACAAACGCCAAGGTGATGTGCATGACGCCTTCTTTAGAGCCCATCAGAGGCAGAATCTCGTTGTTGGGATTCACCACCACATTGTAATACTTTTTATACCAGTTGGTCATGGCTTGGCGCAACTCAGGAATACCTACATAACTTTGATACCCGTGATTGCCAGCATCAATAGCTTGCTTGCCTAATTCTTCTAATACCGATGGAGCAGGAGGTAAGTCTGGGTTTCCAATGCCTAGATTGATGATGTTTTTACCTTCCTTTTTTAATTTCTCAATCTCCTTTAGTTTAATGGAGAAGTAGTATTCTTCTACCTGACTAATGCGATTGGCTGGTTGTATGTGGTTATTCATGATGCTGCATTTTTACGTATTATTCTTCGTCTTCTTCTTCTGTTTCCTGGTTTGGTAATTGAGCAGGGTACGATTGTTTCCCTTTCTCGTATTCGCCTAAAGTCTTTAGTTTATGACAAAGCGGACGAATAGCATCCAGTGACTGTAAATACCGAGTGTAGTCGTTAAAGGTAATATCTACATAAAACAGATATTCCCACTCTTTACCCACAATAGGAAGCGACTGTATTTTGGTTAAGTTGATGTTGTAAAAGGCCAGTATGGTTAATACCTTTGATAAACTACCTTCCTCCTCCAAAGGCAACGAAAATACGATGGAGGCCTTGTTCACTCTGTTCTCTCTTAATAAATCATCAACTTCGGTTTTGCCCTTGTCTGAGATGATTAAAAAACGGGTGAAATTACGTTTGTTGGTTTCTATGTTACGAGCCAAGGTGTTAAGCTTGTACATGTGCCCTGCTAGTTCAGAAGCAATGGCACCAATACCTTTGGTTTGATTGTCATGAATGAGTTTGGCACTCAGTGCGGTATCATCCGACTCAATCAGTTTAATGTGAGGAAATTGTTTGAAGTACTCTTCACATTGAGCAATGGCCATTGGGTGCGAATGCACCTCTTTGATGTCTTCAATGGTTTGTCCCTTTAAGGCAAGAAATTGGTGTTTGATACGTAATTTATATTCGCCAATAATCACCAATCCGCTATCTTTCAATAGCGTGTGGTTTGATAACAAACTACCAACGAGTGTATTTTCGATGGCCACAATGCCGTATATGGAGCGGTCTTTTTTAACGGCTTCAAATAACTCGGTAAATGTTAAGCAAGGCAATATTTCTATTGTGTTATCATCAAAAAATGCTTTAGCGGCAATTTCGTGATTCGCTCCCGGCCATCCTTGTATGGCTACCTTTTTTTTATGCTTGCTCATAGCTAATTATTTATACAAAAAAACCCGTCTTTAAGGACGGGTTCTTATATCATTGATTCAACAGATACAAAATTATACAGCCCATCCCTTTTGGTAACTAAACCCAAAGTAGAAATAAAAGAAGCTGTAAAAATAATTGTAAGTCGTCATATTCTCTTTTTTGATGTAGCAAAAATAAATATTTATTTGTAATGACAAAGTAGAAATAGTATTAAATTTATTAAAATTGATAATTTTAGTTTCAAAGGACTCGATTTGATATTTATATCCACTTTTGACGTTTGAAATAGGTTATCATTCCCGCCACGGTTAAAATAATAACTCCCCACATCATAAAATAGCCGTATTTTAGGCGCAGCTCAGGAATATATTCGAAGTTAGTGCCGTAGATGCCTGCTATAAAGGTTATTGGTATGAAGATAACCGAGAAGATGGTTAAGAATTTTAATATGTCATTCAGGCGATTACTCACGTTGGTGTGGAAAATACTTAGTTGGTCGGATAGTATTTCACGATAACTATCTAACGAATCACTAGATAGGTTGATGTTATCTTGCAACTCTTTAAGGTGGATGTTGATGTCTTCGTTGATGAAATCAGAATCTAGTTTTACAAGATTTAGTATCATCTCACGGGCAGGTTTTATGGTTTTACGTAGGTAGTTAATTTCACCTTTGTAATT